>DASRIK010000726.1:0-3737 GCA_035650035.1 Burkholderiales bacterium
CCTCGGGGTGGAAGTCGAATGCCGCATCGGCAATTCCGTTTACCCGGAACACTACGACGTCGGCTGGCACATAACCGGGACCGCGGGTGTGTTCGGCGCGGCCGCCGCAGTCGGTCGATTGCTCGGACTCACCGAGCAGCAGATGGTGTGGGCGCTCGGGATCGCGGCGACGCAATCTTCGGGCTTGCGCGAAATGTTCGGAACGATGTGCAAACCCTTCCATCCGGGCAACGCGGCAAGGAACGGGCTGCTCGCGGCGCTGCTCGCCGAAAAGAACTTCACCAGCTCGAATCAGGGGATCGAAGCGAAACGCGGCTTCGCGCATGTGCTCTCGACGAGCTTCAAGCCCGAGGAGATCACGCGAGGGATTGGCGAGACGTGGGAGATCGCGCTGAATACATACAAACCTTTCGCGTGCGGCATCGTCATCCATCCGGTCATCGATGCTTGCATACAGCTCCGCAACGAACATGGGCTCAAAGCCGAGGACATCGACGCGATCGAAGCGAAAGTGCATCCGCTCGTGGTGGAGCTCACGGGTAAGAAGACGCCGCAGGTCGGCCTCGAAGGCAAGTTCAGCGTATATCACTCGGCCGCGGTAGCGGTCATCTACGGTGCTGCAGGCGAGGCCGAATACAGCGATGCCGCCGTCAAAGACCCGCGGGTCGTCGCGTTGCGCGATCGCACCAAAGCCGTCGTCGACAATGCCATGCACGAGGATCAGACGCGCGTTGCGATACGGTTGAAGAACGGCAAGACCGTGGAGAAATTCGTCGAGCACGCCATCGGCAGTCTGCACAGGCCCATGAGCGACGCAGATCTCGAAGCGAAGTTTCGCGGGCTTGCGAAAGGAATCCTCGGACAGGCCGACTGCGACCGCCTGATCGGACTTTGCTGGAAGATCGGGGAGCTCGAGGATGCGGCCGAAATCGCCGGCGCATCCGTACCGGGTTAGCGACGAGGTTTCAGCAGTATCGACTAGCCCGTCTGCCAGTCGAACAGCGTTTCGGTCGGTGGCCCCAGCGGCTGCTCGTCGGGGTTCACGCCGCAGAGCTCGCGTACATTGTCCTTGAACCACCGGTCGAACGCGTCCTGAGCGCTCGCATAGGCCTGAGCCTGCACCTGCACTTCGAGGCCCGGGGCCGCGCCGAGCTGCGTTACCACGATGATGAATGCGCCCTGCGGTGTTTTCTGCAGGTGCCAGCTTTCCCGCGTCACACCATAGCGTTTGAAAAAGCGGCCAGTTTCGTCGCGGCGAGCGCCGACTGCTGCCGCGAAGTCACGCGCCGCCTGTTCCTTCCCCGGAAGGACCGGGAACGCACGAACCACCATCGACATAGAGCCTCCATAGGCCGTGCCCTTCACGCGCTCGCGGGCGTGGGCACCTTCCGAAACGTCTTCGCGAAGAAAAGCAGAATCACCCCGCCGCCGACCCAGGCCACAACGGGTGCCCACATGAGCAGTGCAGCGATTTCCGGGTCCTTGTTGAGCTGCGCGGCAAGGATGCCGATTCGCAGAAACGCGGCGAGCGCGAGCACGGAAAAAAGCGCGCCGGTGACCTTGCCTTCGTGTCCGGTGTGACCGATCGAGATCGCGGCGGCGACGGCGCTCATGAGTACGCATCCCCAGCCCCCGCCTGCAATGAACTGAAGCACGGTCAGTACAGTAAGGCTGTTCGCGCTGACTGCACCGAGTGAAGCGAGGCCGGCAACGACCGCGCCGGTCGAGGCAACTGCGACCCCGCCGTACCGCTTCGTTGCGACGCTCGCCGGCAGCATGAAGACATTGAAGCCGATCCAGAAAACCGGCATCAGGTATTGCAGCTGATCGGGTCTGGCGAAGCGCTGGTACAGTGCTGCACTGTTCAGCGAAAAATGGATCTGAAAACCCAGTGCGACGAGCAACGCAGCGCACATGAACCAGATCGCGCGCGGGGCAGGCACGTTCAGTGTTTTCGGCGCGACCGCAGGCGCGTCCCGGGTCAGCGTGCGCTCGGCCCAGATGATGCCGACCGTCGCAAGCGCGAGCGCGATGCTTGAGGCGACGAACGGCAGGCGCGGATCGACATCGCGAAGGACGATCGTAAGGTACGGCGAGACCGCGCCAGCCAGCCCGAGGCCGAAAAGAGAAAGGGCCGAGAGCCACGGCACTGACGGCTCGGGAGAATACTTTCCGAGCAGAACGAGCGGAGGCGCGCGGAGTGCCGACGACGTGACTGCCCACAGGATCACGATCGCGAGGAAGAGTGCGGCGCTACCCTGCGGGGCGGCGTATGGCAGTAACAGAAACGCAACGCATGAAAGCAGCGTGACGGCGAGGATCAGATGCCCCAGCCGTCCCAGGACGTGCGATACGCGGTCCGCCGCGAAGCCGGTCGCGTAATCCATCACGGCGAAGATCACCTGATCGAGCAGCAGGATCAGGACGACCGCCTGCTTCGGGATTCCGGCCTGCGAGGCGAGCGCCGGGAGGAATATCACGTATACGGTCCACGTAAGCGTGAAGATGAACTGGACGACCCCGAGGAATATCCCGATGCGATGACGGGGCGCCTGTTCCATGGACGGCAGGCCTAGTCGGACCCTTCGCGCGTGATCGCGAACGTGTTCGACACGACGACGTAGTTGGCGGTGCGTCTGTCGGCGTCCTGGAGCGTTGTTCGGATGCGGTACTGCCCGCGACGCGTGCGCGGCTCCGCCCGGAACGAATAGAACGCCGACTGGCCCGGACCGAGCAGGCGCAACTCCGTCGTGCACGTCTCCACGAGGGTCGCGTGGACAACCCGCCATGTACCTTCCTGGTCGTGCTCGAGCACTGAGCCGCAGAGGTTGTAGCCCACAGGGCGTCCGACGTGATTCACGAGTCGAATCGAGACGCGATCGCCGGCCCGGTAGCTCGGCGCATCCGTCGCGATCATGACGGGGAACTCCGCGCCCCCGCCGACCGGAACGCCGGGCTGACCTGCGCCTGGCAGAGGCTGTTCGCAGCCCGCGACCGCGACCAATGCGGCAAAGCAGATCCAGAGGCGTGTGATTCTGCGGATGGAGATCATCAGCGTGTCTCGCGAAGTGTCATTCGTGTAAACGTTCACGTTTCCTGTCCTATTCTGCCGACCACTACTGCGGGGAAGCAAGCGCGGCGCGGCTTGTATTGCGTCGAAAACGCAGCGTAAACTCTTCCGCTTTGTGGCCGTAAAAGCCATGCATATCCTGAGGAGATCGTCGAGCAATGAGCTTTTACCGAGCGACACTTTGTGCCCTCACGCTGTTGATCGCGTCGGCGACGACGGCCTCGGTCCTGGCCGCGGAAAAGAGAGCGGCGAAGGCCCCGCCGGGACGAACGGAGACGCTTGCGTGCCGCCTCGGCACCGAAGACCGTCACGCGCGCATCGCCGTCGTGGTAGTCAGAGGCAAGACCGACAGCTTCGCCTACTACAGCAAATGGAAGCCGCGCACGTGCTCGATCTATCTGCAGCGCAACCGCGATTCCTACAGCAAATGGGCCGACAGCGGCAGCATCACGACGGTGAACCTCGAAAAAGGTGCGTTCCTGATCGAGCACAAGCCGGGCGAATATCACTTCATTTTCCGGGACATCGATCGCGAGCGCTATTGCGGCATGGACGGCGTGATCAACGGAAGCCTCACGATCAAGCGCGGCAGCGACCAGTGCGTGCTCGACGGTAACATCATGGTGGAAGGCACGGCGCTCGGCCAGGCGCATGCACATCTCGACAT
>DASRIK010000727.1:0-2010 GCA_035650035.1 Burkholderiales bacterium
CGAAGGCACTGGCAACGAAACCTGCCGGTGCGCTTCAGGCCATGAAGAAGCTCATGCGCGATCCGGCTGCCATGCTGGCCGTGATGGCGCGCGAGGGCGAAGCATTCGGCAACCGCCTGCGCTCGCCCGAAGCCGTCGAGGCTTTTCGCGCATTCGCCGAGCGACGCGCGCCCGACTTCACCAAGATCCAGGGCTGAGTCCCACAGGCTTGCGATGCAGCTGCCGTTCGCAACTTCCATCCAGGACACAGGCACGGAGCTGATCGGCCCGTTGCGCGTGCCGCGGCAGATGCTCGCCGCGCAGAAATACGACGATCACACCTCGATCCACGACAACGAAACCGCGCAGAAATTCGGCTTCAAGGGCGGCACGATCGAAGGTCCCACGCACTTCAGCCAGTTCGCGCCGTTGTGCGTCGCGCTGTGGGGACCTCGGTGGCTCGCACAGGGTTCGCTCTCCGCGCACTACCGTAACGCCTGCTTCGAGGGCGAAAAGGTCCGGGCGATCGTGGCGAAGCCGAAAGACGAAGGCACCTACACGACGATCCGCATGGAACGCGAAGACGGCACGGAGATCCTCCGCGGCACAGCTGCTGTCGGCGGCAACAATCCGCCGTCTGCGCTGGAACAGCGCGTCAGCGAGCTGAGTCCGCCCGACACGCCAGTGATCCTGCGCGACGTGCGCGTCGGAATGCGCACCAAACGCATTCCCGTGCGCATGGATGCAGAGCAGAACATGGGCGCGCTGTACCCGTTCTCGCTCGCGCAGAAGTTGCGGGCGATCACCGAGCCGTCGCCCTGGTACACGGCCGAGGGCGCGGCGAGCTCGCCGTGGCAGGAAGCGATCATTCCGGTCGAGATGGTGAGCGTGCTGCTGAACTATTCGGGCGACGCGGCGAGTTTTCCGGTGCGCAAGCCGGTCGTGGGTTTGTTCGCGGATCAGGAAATTCGCATGCACAGCGGGCCGCTGTTCGTCGGGCATCCATATGAGATGGATCGGGAAGTGGTGGCGCTGAGCGGTAGCCGGCGGACGGAGAGTTTGTGGATACGCACGCGCGTGTTCGCGCCGGGCAGCGACGAAGTGCTCGCGACGATGCTGTTGAATGCGGCGTATATGAAGGATTCGTTTCCGGGGTACGAGGCGGAGTTGAAGTCCTCTACAGGTACTTGAGGAACCATTCCGCGGCCGCGTTCGAGCTGGTCTCGAAGGCCTCGCCGATGTACATCTCGAAGTGCGTGGTGTTCGGCACTTCGATCACGCGCTTCGGTCCCGTCAAGGCTTCTGCGGCGGCGTACGAATGCTCGCGGTTGTCGAACAGCTGCTCGTTCTGCGCCACGATGAACTGCACCGGTCGGCTGCCCACGTCCTTCAAGTAGCGAAACGGCCGATACTCTGCGACCGCCTGGCTGGTCTCGACGTCCACCTTGCGGCGCGTGGAGAAACCGGTTTCGAACTCCGCGCCCTGCCCGGTCCGCGCGCGCTTGATCGCGTCCTCCAGCATCCGACCTTGCAACGGCATCGCGCCGCCAGGCGCGTCCTTGCCGGCAATCGCCGGGACTTGCACTGATACAGCTTTGACGCGCGCGTCGAGCGCTGCGACGACGATCGAGTTGCCGCCCGCGAAGCTCGAGCCCCAGACGCCAATGCGCTCCGGATCGACGCCGGGCTCGCCCTGCAGGTACGAGATGGCGTTGCGCACGTCCTCCACTTGCTTCAGCGGCACGAGGCGCGTGCGCTTCACGACCACGTCGGACTTGGTGCGCGTGAAGCGCACGTCGTCGTCGTTCTTCAACGGCTGTGCGAGCGTCGTGAAACCGTTGCTCAATCCCCAGCCGCGGTAATCGATCACCAGCGCGACCAGGCCGCGCTCCGCGAAGCGTGCGCCGTACTTCTCGATCGAATAGTGAGTGCCGGCCCAGCCCTGCCCGAGCACGACGCCGGGCGTCTTGCCGGCGGCCGAATGATTCTTCGGCAGGAACAGCACGCCGAAACACGCGACGTCGTCGCTGT
>DASRIK010000728.1:0-17595 GCA_035650035.1 Burkholderiales bacterium
CGCGCTCGAGCTGCTTGCGGGTCGCTTCGTCGAGGTCGGAGGCGAACTGGGCAAACGCCGCGAGCTCGCGGTACTGCGCCAGTGCCAGACGCACGCCCCCGCCCAGCTTCTTGATGACTTTGGTTTGCGCCGCGCCGCCCACCCGCGACACCGAGATACCGGCGTTGATCGCAGGGCGGATACCGGCATTGAAGAGATCGGTCTCGAGGAAGATCTGGCCGTCGGTGATGGAAATGACGTTCGTCGGCACGAACGCGGTGACGTCGCCGGCTTGCGTTTCGATCATCGGCAGCGCCGTGAGCGAACCCGTCCTGCCCTTCACCGCACCTTTGGTGAACTGCTCGACATACTCTTCGTTCACCCGCGCAGCACGCTCGAGCAGCCGCGAGTGGAGATAGAACACGTCGCCGGGATACGCTTCACGGCCCGGCGGACGGCGCAGCAGCAGCGAAATCTGCCGATACGCCCAGGCCTGCTTCGTCAGGTCGTCGTAGATGATGAGGGCGTCCTGGCCGCGATCGCGGAAGTACTCGCCCATCGTGCAGCCCGAATACGGTGCGATGTACTGCATGGCCGCGGAATCCGAAGCGGAAGCGGCCACCACGATCGTGTAGGACATCGCGCCGTGCTCTTCGAGCTTGCGCAGCACGTTCTTGATCGTGGAGGCTTTCTGACCGATCGCGACATACACGCAGATGAGGTCCTTGCCTTTCTGGTTGAGGATCGTGTCGACCGCGACGGCGGTTTTTCCGGTCTGCCGATCGCCGATGATGAGCTCGCGCTGTCCACGGCCGATCGGCACCATCGAGTCGATCGCTTTCAGGCCCGTCTGCACCGGCTGGGAAACGGATTTTCGCCAGATCACCCCCGGCGCCACTTTCTCGATGACGTCCGTGGCCTTCGCCGTGATCGGGCCTTTGCCGTCGATAGGCTGACCGAGCGCGTCCACCACGCGGCCAATGAGCTCCGGGCCCACCGGCACTTCGAGGATCCGTCCCGTCGTCTTCACCGTGTCGCCTTCGGTGATGTGCTCGTAACTCCCGAGCACCACAGCGCCGACGGAGTCGCGTTCGAGGTTCAGCGCCAGACCGAAGGTGTTCTGCGGGAATTCCAGCATCTCGCCCTGCATCACGTCGGCGAGCCCGTGAATGCGGCAGATGCCGTCGGTCACCGAGATCACCGTGCCTTGCGTGCGTGCCTCCAGCGTGCCGCCGAGGTTCTGGATCCGGCTCTTGATGAGTTCGCTGATCTCGGAAGGATTGAGCTGCATGTCGAGACTCCTAGTGAGTGAGTGCAGCGGCCATGGCATCCAGCCTGCCACGCACCGTCGCATCGATAACCTTGTCGCCAACCATGATGCGCGCCCCGCCGATCAACTCGGGATCGACTTCCACCTGCGCGCTGACCTTGCGCCCGTACTTCTTCTCGAGTGCCGCAAGCAGCGGGCGGACCTGATCGTCGCCGACCGGCCGCGCCGAGATGATGCGCGCCTCGAGCACGCCTTCGTGCTCGCGCTTCAATTCTTCGTAAAGACCCCGGATGTGCGGCACGAGCTCGAGCCTGCGGTTCTGCACGAGGATCTGCACGAAGTTGCGGCCGGCGCCGTCCAGCCGATCGCCGAGACTCCCGAGGATCACGCTTTCGAGCGCGTGCTCGTCCACATTGGGGTCGCCGATGCGGGACGCGATCTGCTCGTCGCGTACGATGCCTTCGATCATAGCCAGCATGTCAGACCAGTGCTGCAGCCCCTGGTTCTCGAGCGCGAGCTTGAACGCCGCCTCGGCGTAAGGTCGTGCAATCGTTACGAGCTCTGCCATTCGACCCGCCTCAGAGTTGCTGTTGCACGCTCGCGAGCAGATCGGCGTGCGTTTTCGCGTCGACCTCGCGGCGAAGTATTTGCTCGGCGCCCGCGACGGCAAGCGCCGCCACCTGGGAGCGCAGGGTTTCCCGTGCGCGTGATACCTCCTGGTCGATTTCGGCTTTCGCGCCCGCGATGAGGCGCGAGCCTTCCTCGCCTGCGGCGACTTTCGCTTCCTCGACGATTTGCTGCGCGCGTTTCTCGGCTTGCGCAAGGATGTCCTGCGCCTGCTGCCGCGCCTGAGTGAGCATGTCCGCCGTCCTTACAGCGGCCTGCTCGAGGTCCTGCTTGCCACGCTCCGCTGCGGCGAGACCTTCCGCGATATGCCTTTGGCGGTCTTCGATCGCGCGGGAAAGGTGCGGCCACACGAACCGGGCCGTGAACCAGATAAAGATCGCGAACGTCGCCGCCTGCGCGAACAAGGTGAAATTGATGTTCATAGATCCCTACGAAGTCGATCAGCTGACGACGCTGAGCAGCGGATTGCCGAACGCAAAAAGCATCGCGAGACCGACGCCGATAATGAACGACGCGTCGATCAGGCCCAGTAGCAGGAACACCTTCGCTTGGAGCGCGGGGATCAGCTCCGGCTGACGTGCGCCGGCTTCGAGGAAGCGGCTGCACATGATGCCGATCCCGATACACGCGCCGGCAGCACCGAGACCGATCATGAGCCCGATCCCGATACTCGTGTACGCCTGGATCATGGCCAGAAGTTGCATTTTTTCCATTTGGTTTCCTTTCTGCTGAAGCGGTGGTGAGTTGTTAGGAACGAGAGGTCAGTGACTTTCGTGCGCCATCGAGAGATAGACGACGGTGAGCATCATGAAAATGAAGGCCTGCAGCGCGACGATCAGGATGTGGAAGATCGCCCAGCCCACGCCGAGCAGCGCGCCGAAGATCGTGCCGACGAGTCCCGTCGCCGCCCACAACCACAGGAGCAGGAAGATGATCTCGCCCGCATACATGTTGCCGAAGAGCCGCAGTGAATGCGAAAGCGGCTTCGACACATACTCGACGAGGTTGAAGAGGAAGTTGGCGGGCCAGAGCAGCGGGTGCGAGCCGAAAGGCGCGGCGAAGAGCTCGTGTATCCAGCCGCCGAGGCCTTTCACCTTGATGCTGAAGAAAATCATGAGCAGCCATACCGCGAGCGCCAGCGCGAAGGTCGTATTCACGTCCGCGGTCGGGACCTGCCGCCAGTTGTGCTGGTGGAAGACGTGCTCGTAGATCCACGCCATGATGTCCACAGGCAGAAAATCCATCGCGTTCATCAGGAGCACCCATACAAACACGGTGATCGCGACCGGCGTCACGAACTCGCGCGTGCCGTGGAAGATGCCTTTCACCTGGTCGTCGACGAAGTTGATCAGCAACTCGACGAACGCCTGTCGCTTGCCCGGAACGCCGGCCGTCGCGCCGCGCACGACGAGCCACATGAAACCGAATGTGACGACCCCAAGCACGACCGACGTGACAAGCGTGTCGAGGTGCAGCGTCCAGAAAGGCGAATCGCCGAGCGATACCGTGCGGTTCGTCAGGTGGTGAGCGATATAAGAAGTCGCGGTGAGTTCCTGCGCCATCGAGAATTGTTCCGTTACCTGTCGCGGACGAAAAAAGCCATGCTGAAGAAAATCACCGTCAAGATGAACGTGCCGAAGAACGGCGCCAGGACGAGCTGCTTGTAATTCACAAGCACGACCCAGAGCTGAAGCACGATAAGCACGACCTTCGCAGCTTCGGCTCTGATGAGCGCCAGCAGGCCTTCAGCCGGCGTGCGCTTCCTGCTGTGCGCTGCCACCCATCCGAACACCGTACCCGCCGCAATGTTGATCAGGCCGCCGAGTAGCGCGGACAACGCGCCGTGCGGTCCCACCCAGATTCCGGCTATTAGCATCGAGGCGGCGCTCGCATAGAGCTGCCACCGGAGGACGGTGCGAAGTGGCTTGCCCTCGACGAGGAGAGGCACGCTGTTCACCCGCGGATAAAACTGCGGGATTATACGTTGCGGCTCAGGCGTGCGTCAAAAGCGTACGCGCCTTTCTCGCAAGCTTTCCGCTGCTTTATTGATTCCCCTGACTTTCGCGCCCAAACGGCTATTGGCCTTTGGACGCTGTCGCCTCGGGACTTAGGCGCCGCCGAGTCTGTCGAGGAGCTGATCGAGCTCGTCCAGCGCGCGATAGATCAAGACAACCTTGCCCCCACGCTTTCCGCGCGGCTTGATCTGCACCGTCGTGCCCAGGCGTTGCGACCATTCCTCTTCGAGCCGCGCGATGTCCCGGTCGACGCGAGGCCGACGCGGCTGTGCTGGTTTCAGGAGATCGGCCACGCGGCGCTCCACCTCGCGCACCGTCAGACCTTTCGCTGCGGCGAGCTTCGCGAGGTCGATCTGATGGTGAACAGGCAGCGCGAGCAATGCCCGGGCATGCCCCATGTCCAGACGGCCTTCCGCGAGCAGCTCGCGCACGGGCGGCGCAAGGTCCAGCAGCCGCAAAAGGTTGGTCACTGCCGCCCGCGAACGGCCGAGGGTTTCGGCTATCGCCTGATGCGTCATGCCGAACTCCTGCACGAGGCGCTGGATGCCGGCTGCTTCCTCGAGGGGACTCAGGTCTTCCCGCTGTATGTTCTCGATGAGCGCAGCGGCGAGCGCCTCGCTGTCGGCGATGTTTTTAACCAGCGCGGGCACTGTCGCGAGTCCCGCCATGCGCGCAGCGCGCCACCGGCGCTCTCCCGCGATGATCTCGTAACCACCGCCCGGAAGCGTGCGGGCAAGTATCGGCTGCATCACGCCTTGCGCCTTGATCGACTCCGCGAGCTCGGCCAGCGCCTCCGGCTCCATGTTGACGCGCGGCTGGTATCTGCCAGGCTGCAGCTCGTCGACGCGCAGATTGCGCAGGCTTTCGTCCGGCCTCGGAGCTGGTGCGTCATCGCCCAGCAGCGCGTCCAACCCCCGACCCAGTCCTTTTACTTTCATGTTCTACCTCTGGCGTTCTTCACGCAGTCTGCTCTTGCCGGTTGAGCACCTCATCCGCCAGCGCGAGATAGGCCTGCGCACCTTTTGACGCTCTGTCGAAGCTCAGCACGGGCACGCCGTGGCTGGGCGCTTCAGCAAGTCGCACGTTGCGCGGGATGACGGTGCGGTAAACCTTCTCGCCGAAATGCTCGATCAGTTGCGCCGAGACTTGCAGCGCCAGCGTGTTGCGTGGGTCGTACATCGTCCGCAGCAGTCCTTCGATCTGCAGGTCGGGATTCAGGTGCGCCCGCACTTTCTTGATCGTCGCGACGAGATCGCTCAGGCCCTCGAGCGCGTAATACTCGCACTGCATCGGGATCACCACGGCCTGTGCGGCGGTGAGCCCGTTCACGGTAAGGAGATTCAGCGCGGGCGGGCAATCGATGAGAACGAAATCGTACTCGGCCTCGACGTGGGTGAGAGCCTCCTTCAGGCGCAGCTCCCGTCGATCGAGATCGACCATCTCCACTTCGGCGCCGGCGAGCTCGCGATTCGCCGGCAGCAGGTCGTATTCGCCGGCGGGCGCGCGCACACGGACGGCGCGTATGCCCGCTGCGCCGATCAGGAGCTCATATACCGTCGCACGCAGCGCGCGCTTGTCGATGCCGCTTCCCATCGTCGCATTGCCCTGCGGGTCGAGGTCAACGAGAAGCACCCGGCGATTCGCCGCGGCCAGGCTCGCCGCGAGATTCACACACGTCGTGGTCTTGCCGACGCCGCCTTTCTGATTGGTGATCGCGAATATTCGGGCCATGGGGCGCTACTGCCGCTGTATCAGCACGAGATGCCGCTCGGCATTCAGGGCGGGAACGGCAAGAGGGATTACGGCGGTCGTTCGATAGGGTTCCTTGACCTGCGCGAGCTCCTCGAACGGGTACACGCCTTTCATCGCGGCGAGCACGCCCGTCTCCGCGCAAACGTGGCGAGCGAGCGCGACGAATTCGCCGAGGTCGGAAAAAGCACGCGAGATCACGACGTCGTATGGCGCGGGCGCTGTCCACGTTTCGACCCGCGCGTTCACGACCTCGACGTTTTTCAATTCGAGCTCGATCACGGCCTGCTTGAGAAAAGTGCTTTTTTTGTGACTCGCTTCGAGGAGCGTGACCGCCCACCGCGGACGCGCGATCGCAAGCGGAATACCAGGCAAACCCGCGCCGCTGCCAACGTCGAGCACGCTCGCGCCGCGCAGGTGCGGCGCAACCGCGATGCTGTCGAGCACATGATGCGACAGCATCTGCTCGCGATCGCGCACTGCCGTAAGGTTATAGACGCGGTTCCATTTGTCGATGAGCTCCACGTGTTTCAGGAGCTTCGCCTGAGCGTCTTGCGATAGTGGAACTTCGAGTGCGTCGAGGCCGCGCCGGAGCTCTTCCTCGAGCTTCATGCGGACTTCTGCCGGGCGTCGGCAAAACCGCGCTTCAAGTGCACGAGCAGTATCGAAATCGCCGCGGGCGTAACGCCTGAGATGCGTGCCGCCTGCCCCACCGTTTCAGGACGGTGTGCGTTCAGCTTCTGCTGCACTTCCACCGAAAGCCCGCGCAGCTTGCGGTAATCGATGTCCGCGGGAAGGCGCGCGTTTTCGTGCTGCTCGTTACGCTCGATCTCGTCGCGCTGGCGCTCGATGTAGCCGTGGTATTTCGCCTGGACCTCGATCTGCTCCGCAACTTGCCGATCGGCAACGCCCGAACCGACGCCCGGCAATGTCATCAGCGCGTCGTAAGTGACGTCCGGTCGGCGAAGAAGATCGGCGAGCGTGTATTCGCGCTCGATCTCCTGTCCCAACACGCGCTTCGCCTCCGCCGCCGGCAGCATTTTCGGATTCACCCACGTCGATTTGAGTCGGTCCTGCTCGCGCGCAATCGCTTCGCGCTTCTCGGAGAATGCCTGCCAGCGACCGTCGTCCACGAGGCCGAGCTTGCGTCCGGTTTCGGTGAGGCGCAGATCCGCATTGTCCTCGCGCAGCGAAAGCCGGTACTCCGCGCGGCTCGTGAACATGCGATACGGTTCGGACACGCCGCGCGTAATGAGATCGTCGACGAGCACGCCGAGATACGCCTGATCGCGTCGTGGACACCACGGCGCTTCGTCGCGTGCGGCAAGGGCCGCGTTGAGTCCCGCGAGCAGTCCCTGCGCCGCGGCCTCTTCATAGCCGGTCGTGCCGTTGATCTGCCCGGCGAGGAAGAGCCCGGCGATCGCTTTCGATTCGAGAGAGCCTTTCAGCGCGCGCGGGTCGAGGTAGTCGTACTCGATCGCGTAGCCCGGGCGCGTGATCTGCGCATGCTCGAGCCCTTTGATCGAGCGCACGAGTGCGTGCTGGACGTCGAACGGCAGGCTGGTCGAAATGCCGTTCGGATAGAACTCATTGACCGTCAGACCTTCAGGCTCGAGGAAGATCTGATGTGAGGCCTTGTCGGCGAAGCGATGAATCTTGTCCTCTATCGACGGGCAATACCGCGGGCCGACGCCTTCGATGACGCCGGTGAACATCGGCGAGCGGTCGAGCCCGCCGCGGATTATTTCGTGGGTCCGCTCGTTCGTGTGCGTGATCCAGCACGGAACCTGACGTGGATGTTGCGATGCCTCGCCGAGAAAAGAGAAAACCGGCACCGGGTCGTCGCCCGGCTGCTCGGCGATCACTGAAAAATCGATGCTGCGCCCGTCGATGCGTGGCGGCGTCCCGGTTTTGAGACGTCCCACCGGCAGCTTCAACTCGCGAAGCTTCCGCGCCAGCGATACGGCTGGCGGATCACCCGCGCGCCCGCCCTGATAGTTGCGCAGGCCGACGTGTATGAGCCCGGAAAGGAATGTCCCCGTCGTCAGCACCACCGCGCGCGCCGCGAAGCGTAGACCGATCTGTGTGACGACCCCCACCACGCGCTCCCCTTCGAGCACGAGATCGTCCACGGCCTGCTGAAATATCCGCAGGTTCGGCTGGTTCTCCAGCCGGCTGCGTATGGCCTGGCGGTAGAGCACGCGGTCCGCCTGCGCTCGCGTGGCCCGAACCGCGGGGCCTTTGCGGGCGTTGAGGGTCCGGAACTGGATGCCGGCCTCGTCAGTGGCGCGCGCCATCGCGCCGCCGAGCGCATCGACCTCTTTCACGAGATGGCCTTTGCCGATGCCCCCGATCGATGGGTTGCAGGACATCTGACCCAGCGTCTCTACGCTGTGCGTCAGCAGCAGCGTCGAGCGGCCCATGCGCGCGCTGGCCAGCGCGGCCTCCGTGCCGGCATGGCCGCCACCAACGACGATTACATCAAATATTTCAAAGGGTTGCTGCATGTCAGGAACCGCGCACAAACAGGCGTGAATTTTACGTCAAAACTTCGCCGCGATCGAGCGTTTCCATGTTTCACGTGAAACATCGCCACAGTCATAACATGCCATCCAAAACCGTAAGCTTCTGCTAAGCATGACCGGCGTCGGGTCGGGCGCGTCCTTCTCGCCCCTGTTCGGCGCCGCCACTGGCAAGCGCGTGGCGGTTTCACCCTGCGCGTGCTCGACAACGCCGGCGGCTGCGGAACTCACGCACTGGTTCGATGCTTGTCCGCCTCGTTTACTCGGCCAAGCTCTGCCGATAGATACGACATCGAGGTTCGACAGTCCTCGCCGACTACCCCGGCCTTGTCTGCGCTCCTCGGGCACCTCGCAAGGGGCTCCAAAGGCCGCGCCCGCCCCGGCGTCGGATTGCACGCGCTAGAGGCGCGCCGGCGCGCCGACTTGTGCCGCAGTCCGCTTAAACCGGCGGTTCGTGTGCGGCCTGTCGTGTGTTGACTGGCCGCCGCGAACCGGGTGCCCGCTCGCGGATGTGCTTTGCGACACCAGAGGCGCGACGGTTCGCCTCGGGCGCAATGCACTATTCTGCGGGTGTGTGGCCGCGTGGTGGTCCGACGAACACCGGGCGAACGCGCGAAGCGCTACGGGCTGTCGCGTGCGCAGCAAACTACGATGTTCCACGTGAAACATCACTTGCCGATGCAGAAGCGCTGGAAGATTTCGCCGAGGAGGTCTTCTGCGGAGAACTCCCCCGTGATCGAGATCAGTGCATCGTGGGCCAGCCTCAACTCTTCGGCAAACAACTCCGGCTCGCCGCGTGATGCTGCCGTCTCAAGGTGCCGCCGGGCCTCCGCCAACGCGCGAAGGTGGCGCTCTCGCGCAAGGAACACCCCCTCTTCCCGCTGATCCCACCCCATGTGCCGGAGCAGTGTGTCCCGCAGACGCTCTACGCCCGCCCCCGTCTTGGCCGAGAGCCAAACCGTAGTTCCGGGAGTGTCCTGCTCGACCGCCGGCGGGCGGTCGACCAAATCGATCTTGTTAACGACCGTGATCCGCGGAATCGCGCCGGGCAGGCGTCGGAGAATTTCGTCGTCGGCGGTAGTTTCCGGTGCGCGGGCGTCCACGAGGTGCAGCACCACGTCCGCGCGTTCTATCGCATTCCAGGCCCGCTCTACGCCGATGCGTTCCACGGGGTCGTCCGAATCTCGCAAACCCGCCGTGTCTACGAAATGGGCCGGCACGCCGCCGAGATCGATCACCTGCCGGATCGCATCCCGCGTCGTTCCCGGGATATCCGTCACGATGGCGACCTCTTCGCCGGAAAGGCGGTTGAGAAGGCTCGATTTGCCGACATTGGGCTGGCCCGCGAGCACCACGTGCATCCCGTCGCGAAGCAAGTTTCCTCGTTGCGCGGCGTCGCTCACGCGGTCGAGTGCTGCTCGCACTCGCGCAAGGCGCTCGCCGGTCTGCGGGCGCTCCGCTCCGTCCAGCTCCTCTTCGGGGAAATCGAGCAGGGCTTCGACGAGCACCCTCAGCGCCACGAGCTCATCCGCCAGGGTTGCTATAGCGGCAGAAAAATCGCCCTGGAGCGAGCGCATCGCCGATCGCGCCGCCTGCGCAGTGCTGGCGTCTATCAGGTCGATGACGCCTTCCGCCTGAAGCAGATCCATTCGGCCGTTCAGGAACGCGCGTCGCGTAAATTCCCCCGGCGCCGCAATGCGCGCTCCGGCATCGAGGCACCGCTGCAGCACGCGGCGAAGCACCACGGGTCCGCCGTGTCCGTGAAGCTCGAGCATGGCTTCTCCCGTGTAGGAACGCGGTGCTGGAAAGTAGAGCGCGATGCCCTCGTCGATCGCCTCGCCATCAGCATCGCGAATCGTGACAAGCGTTGCGTGCCGTGGGGCCGGAACACGGGCGATAACGTCTTGTGCGATGTGGAGGACCGCCGGACCGGACAACCGCACGATCCCGACCGCGGCACGCCCGGCGGCAGTCGAGATGGCCGCGATTGTGTCCCGGCTGGTCACGCGGGGCGAGGCACCACCGGCTCGCCCGCCGGAGCTATTTTTTCCGCGGCGGAGCGAGGTTCGCGCGCTCGAGTACGCGATTGATGTTCCACTGCTGAGCGATCGAAAGAATGTTGTTCACCAGCCAGTAGAGGACGAGGCCGGCGGGAAAGAAGAAGAAGAACACGCTGAACGCGATCGGCATGATCTTCATGACTTTCGCCTGCACAGGATCCGGCGGCTCCGGATTCAGCCTCGTCTGGATGATCATGGTCGCGCCCATCAGCACCGGCAGGATGAACCACGGGTCCGGGCGCGACAAATCCTGAATCCAGAGCATGAACGGCGCGTGGCGCAGCTCCACGCTCGCGAGGAGCACCCAGTAGAGCGCGATGAAGACGGGGATCTGAACGACGATGGGCAGGCAGCCGCCAAGCGGATTGATTTTCTCCGTCTTGTAGAGCTCCATCATGGCCTGCTGCATGCGCTGCTTGTCGTCGCCGTACTGCTCCTTCAACCGCTGCAGCTTCGGGGCGAGCACGCGCATCTTCGCCATCGAGCGATAACTTGCTTCCGACAACGGATAGAAAATCAGCTTGATCACGACGGTCAGCAGGATGATCGCCACACCCCAATTGCCCACCCATTGATAGAACCAGGAGAGCAGCCAGAAGAGCGGCACGGCGATAATCGTGAGCCAGCCGTAATCGACGGAAAGGTCGAGCCCCGGCGCCAGCTTCGACAGCTTGTCCTGCTCCTGCGGCCCGGTATAAAGCGGTACCGCGATGGTTGCTGTTCCCCCAGGCTGGACTTCCGGCGCCGGGACGATCACACCCGCGGCATAGAGGTTGTTGTCGACTTTACGCGTATAGAACTCTCGCGGTGTGCCATTCTTCGGAAGCCAGGCCGCGAGAAAGTAATGCTGCAGCATGGCGATCCAGCCGTCCTCGCTTTTCTTCGACTGCGGCGCCTTGCCTTTCTCGATCTCCGAGAAATCGACTTTTTGAAACTTGTCCTTGTCCGTATAAACCCCGACGCCCGTGAACGTCGGAAGCATCGCCGAGTCGCCGGCCGGCGCCTTGCCATCCCGCAACAATTGAAAGTAGGCGTATGGCTGCAGGGGCACCGACCCGCGATTCTGGATTTCGAAAGAGACGTCGATTGAGTAGCTACCTCGTTGAAAAAGATAGACTTTTGCCACCTTCGCCCCGTTCGATGATGGCGCTTCGAGCCGCACCTCGAGCACGTTATTCCCGTCGGCGAGCTTGTACTCCGTCGCGGCTGCCGCGTATTCCGTCCGATGCGTCGGCAGGTTCTCCCCGAGAAGCCCCGACTGCGCAACATAGACGTGGTCGGGGCGCTGCTCGAACAGCACGAAATTCTTGTTCTTGTCTTCTACGTCGCGGTGCTGTTTCAGCTCGAGGCGCCGCAGGTCGCCGCCGGCCGTGCTGATTTCGGCGCGCAGGACGTCCGTCTCGACGTTGATCGCGGCGCCTTTCGCGGGGCCCACCTCCGCTCCAGGCTGCGCACGCGGCGGGTTTGCCGGCACGAGCTTGTCGCTGGGTAGCGGCGGCACGCTCGCGTCCTTCTGCGCTGCGACCGCCGGCGCCTGATGCACCGGTGCCGGCTGCTGATCGCGCTGCCACGCGTCGAACAGCATGAAAAGCGAAAACGAGAAAACGAAAAAAAGAATAAGCCGCTGTGATTCCATCGCTTAGTGGCTCTTCACGTTGAGGCGGTAGTTCATTCCAGTGAGTGCGCTGCCACATACGGGCAGCTTGATTCTCAGCGCCGCGTGAGCGGCTTGGGTTTATGGGGTGCTCGGGCGGTTCGCAGCCGACATCGTCGTGCGCTGGATAAAGCTTTCCAGCAGCTTGCGCAGCTCCTCGCGGACCGCGCTGTTCGCGACACTTCGCAAGTTGCTGCGAAGCTGTATCGTCACATCGTTTGCACCGAGCCCGTCCGCAGCCTGCCGGAAAGCCTCACGAACTAGCCGCTTCGCGCGGTTGCGATCCACCGCGCGCGGCGCGCTTTTTCTGCCCGCAATGATGCCGAGCCTGGCATACGGCATACGATTCGACGTCGCTCGCAGCACAAAATTCGGGCTGACGATGCGGCAGCCCGACCGCAACACGTGTTCGTAATCGGTGCTTTTGCGCAGCACGAGCGCACCGCGCGGGACACCGCATAGCCGCGAGACGCCGGGCGAGCCGGCTTTTTCCGTCTCCCGATCGTCGCGTTCGCTCAAACGGCGAGGCGCGCTCTCCCTTTCGCCCGGCGCGCGTTGATGACCGCGCGGCCCGCTTTGGTTTTCATACGCACCCGAAAGCCGTGCGTGCGCTTGCGGCGCGTTTTCGAAGGTTGATAAGTTCTTTTCATCGGAGACTGCCTCGCGGCTTTCGAAAAACCCGGTATTACAGCGCGTATGGCACTGATGTGTCAACAAAATGAGCGAGCCAAGCGCAGCGGGCGGGCGCTCGTCGGGCGTTCGCCGAAACGGTATCCACTTGTGGATAACCGGCGTAAAATTCGCGGCTATCACAGCCCCGCTTCGGGGCCACAATAATCCCGCAGCTCCCCGCAGATGAACAGCTTCTGGCGTTATTGCCTGTCCTATTTCGAGAAAGAGCTTCCGGCCCAACAGTTTGTCACCTGGATCAAGCCCTTACAGGTCGGAATCGACGGCGATACGCTGACGCTCATTGCCCCCAATCGGTTCGTTTTGCAGTGGATCCGGGACAAGTTCTGCGGCCGTATTCAGGAGCTCGCGTCGGACCACCTGGGACGCCCGATCGAGATCCGGCTCCTGCTGGCCGAAAAAGAAACCAAACTACCTGCGAGCGCACCCAGCATCCCCGCCGCCCCGCTGGTACCGCAGCCCAGGGCCTCGCGTGATGTCTCCAGGCTGAATTCCGCGTTCACTTTCGACACTTTCGTGACGGGCAAGGCCAACGAGCTCGCGCGTGCCGCCGCCATGCAGGTTGCGGAGCGGCCGGGCGCCGCTTACAACCCGCTTTTCATCTACGGCGGAGTGGGTCTCGGCAAGACGCACCTCATTCACGCGATTGGCAATCAGCTGCATGCCCGGGCCGCCGACAGCAAGGTGCGTTACATCCACGCCGAGGCGTACGTGTCCGATGTGGTGCGCGCCTATCAGCACAAGGCTTTCGACGACTTCAAGCGCTACTACCACTCGCTTGACCTGCTGCTCGTCGATGACATTCAGTTCTTCAGCGGCAAAAGCCGGACGCAGGAGGAATTCTTCTATGCGTTCAATGCGCTGATCGAGTCCCACAAACAGGTTGTGATCACTTGTGACACGTATCCGAAGGAGATCTCCGGGATGGAAAACCGGCTGATCTCGCGGTTCGGCTGGGGTCTCACGGTGGCGGTCGAGCCGCCCGAGCTCGAAATGCGCGTCGCCATCCTGCTCAAGAAAGCCGAAGTCGAGTCGATCAAGCTCGACCAGTCCGTCGCCTTTTTCCTGGCAAAGCACATTCAGTCGAACGTCCGCGAGCTCGAAGGCGGTCTGAAGCGTGTACTGGCCTATGCGCGCTTTTCAGGTCAGGAGCTTTCCATAGACCTCTGCCGCGAAGCTCTGCGCGACCTCCTCGCGGTACAGAACCGGCAGATCTCCATCGAGAACATTCAGAAGACCGTTGCCGACTACTACAAGATCAAAGTGTCGGAGATGTACTCGAAGAAACGCAGCCGCAACGTCGCTCGCCCCAGGCAGATCGCGATGGCGCTCGCGAAAGAGCTCACGCAACTGAGTCTTCCGGACATCGGCGAAGCGTTCGGCGGGCGCGACCATACGACGGTGCTGCATGCCTGCCGCAAGATCGCTCATTTGAGAAGCTCGAACGGCGATGTGACGCGTGACGTCAATTCTCTTTTGAAGGTGCTGCGCAGTTGAAAGGTGCTGGACAGATTGTGCATAACCTCTCTTTTCACGCACACGCCGTGAATAAATCACATTCTGTTCACGCGTTCACGTGACGACATCCACATGCTCCGTGGCGCGCAAATGCGTGACCAATAACGCTTTAGAGGGTTTTCCACAGGCGGGTGGCTCCCTTATTAGAACTACTAATCAAAGAAGTACATCATGAAACTTCTGCAGATCGAGCGCGATGCGCTGTTGAAACCGCTGCAGGCGGTCACCGGCATCGTCGAAAAACGTCATACGCTGCCTATCCTTTCCAACGTCTTGCTGGAACGAAAACAGGATGAGCTGCACCTCGTCGCCACGGACCTCGAGATCCAGGTATCGACACGTTGCGAAGCAGGCAAAGGCACCGCCGAGCAAAGCCTGACTGTCTCGGCGCGCAAGCTTCTCGATATTCTGCGGTCTCTCCCCGAGGGCACGGATGTCACGCTCGACGCCCAGAACAACCGGCTGCAGGTGAAAGCGGGTCGGAGCCGCTTCAACCTGCAGACATTGCCCGCCGCTGATTTCCCGTTGCTGAGCGATGCAGGCGCACCACTCGCGAAAGTGACAATCCCGCAGAAGGAGTTTCGCGAGCTCCTGCTGCTCGTCCAGTTTTCCATGGCGCAGCAGGACATACGCTATTACCTGAATGGCATGCTGCTCGTCCTCGAGGGAGAGCAGATGCGGGTCGTCGCGACGGACGGCCATAGGTTGAGCTATGCGAGCGGGACCGTCACGAAACAGGAAGAGAAACGCGAAGTCATCCTGCCCCGCAAAGCCGTGCTCGAGCTTGCACGCCTGCTCACTGACGGCGAAGGGGTCCTGGAAGTCGAGCTCTATGCGAGCCAGGTGAAATTCCGGTTCGGTGCGATCGAGCTCACTACGAAGATCATCGACGGCAAGTTCCCCGACTATAACCGAGTGATCCCCCAGAACTACCAGAAGCAGATCGACGTCAACCGCATCCTGCTTCTGCAGGCACTGCAGCGCGCCGCGATCCTCTCGAACGAGAAATTTCGTGGGGTGCGGTGGATGCTCACAGGGAACGGTTTGCGAATTTCATGCACTAACAACGAGCAGGAAGAAGCGCAGGAAGAGCTCGAAATCGATTATGCGGGCGAACCGCTCGATGTCGGGTTCAACATCACCTATCTGCTCGACGTGCTGAACAATGTCGGCAGCGAGCGCATCCATTGCGCGTTTGGCGACGCCAGCAGCAGCATGCTCGTGACGCTCCCGGACCGCGGCGATTACCGCTATGTGGTCATGCCCATGCGCATTTAACGACAGCAGGCCACGTATTGATGAATGACAGGATGGAAGAACCCAAGGGCGCCGAGGAATACGGTGCCAGCAGCATCAAGGTGCTAAAAGGCCTCGACGCGGTACGCAAGCGCCCCGGCATGTATATCGGCGACACGAGCGACGGTACGGGTCTGCACCACATGGTCTTCGAGGTGGTGGACAACGCCATCGATGAGGCTCTCGCCGGATATTGCGACGAGATAACGATCACCATACACCCCGATAACTCGCTCAGCGTGATCGACAACGGACGGGGCATACCCACCGACATTCACCCGGACGACGAAGAGAAGCGATCGACGGCCGAAGTGGTCATGACCGAGCTTCATGCGGGCGGCAAGTTCGACAACAATTCCTACAAGATTTCCGGCGGCCTCCACGGCGTCGGCGTCTCGGTCGTTAATGCGCTTTCGGAATGGCTGCGGCTTACGATCAAGCGCGACGGCCAGGCCCATTCGATGGAGTTCCGGATGGGTGTAGCCGTTGCGCCGCTCAAAGCGACCGGCAAAACGGAGCGGCGGGGTACTGAAGTCCACTT
Source organism: Burkholderiales bacterium (assembly GCA_035650035.1). Taxonomy (GTDB): domain Bacteria; phylum Pseudomonadota; class Gammaproteobacteria; order Burkholderiales; family SG8-41; genus JAQGMV01. The sequence continues at coordinate 15,922 of DASRIK010000728.1, forward strand.
CCTGGCGGCCAAAGAGATTTTCGGCAACATCGAGTATCACTACGAGATCCTCGCGAAGCGGCTGCGGGAGCTGTCATTTCTCAACAACGGAGTGAGGATCTCGCTCCTCGATCAGCGTACGGGCAAACAAGAGGATTTTGCGTTCAGCGGCGGTGTGAAGGGGTTCGTCGAGTACATGAATCGCTCCAAGACCGTGCTGCACCCGACGCCTTTCTATGCGCTCAGCGAAAAAGACGGCATCACCGTGGAAGTCGCCATGCAGTGGAACGACTCCTACCAGGAATCGATGCAGTGCTTCACGAACAACATCCCGCAGCGGGACGGGGGCACCCATCTGACGGGTCTGCGCGCCGCGATGACGCGCACGCTGAACCAGTACATCGAAGCGACCGAGCTTGCGAAGAAAGCCAAGGTCGAGACCACCGGCGACGACATGAAAGAGGGACTCACGGCCGTGCTTTCGGTGAAAGTACCGGAGCCGAAGTTCTCGTCGCAGACGAAGGACAAGCTCGTGTCAAGCGAAGTGCGGCCCGTCGTCGAGGAGATCGTCGCGCAGAAGCTCATGGAGTTTCTCCTGGAGAAGCCGGCCGACGCGAAGATCATCTGCGGGAAGATCATCGAAGCTGCGCGCGCTCGCGAGGCTGCGCGTAAGGCACGCGAGCTCACGCGACGCAAAGGCGTGCTCGATTCGTTTGGATTGTCGGGGAAGCTCGCGGATTGCCAGGAACGCGATCCGGCACAAAGCGAGCTCTACATCGTCGAGGGCGACTCGGCGGGCGGCTCGGCGAAGCAAGGCCGCGACCGCAAGTTCCAGGCGATCCTTCCGCTGAAAGGCAAGATCCTCAACGTCGAACGAGCGCGGCTCGACAAGCTGCTTTCCTCCCAGGAGATCGCAACGCTCATCAGCGTGCTCGGCACGGGCATCGGCAAAGAAGAATACGCGCCCGACAAGCTTCGGTACCACCGCGTCATCATCATGACCGACGCGGACGTGGACGGCTCCCACATCCGGACGCTGCTTCTCACGTTCTTCTATCGGCAGATGCCGGATTTGATCGAGCGCGGCCACATCTACATTGCGCAGCCGCCGCTCTACAAGGTAAAGCACGGCAGGCAGGAGCGCTATCTCAAGGACGAGCACGAGTTGAAGCAGTATCTGCTGATGCTTGCGCTCTCCGAAGCCGAGCTTTACACATCCGCGGACGGACCCGCGCTATCGCGTGAAGCTTTTGAGGAGGTTGCCAAGCAATATCTGCTCGCTGAAGCAGTGATCCAGCGGGAAAGCCGGCTGATCGACGAGGAAGTGCTCTACGCATTCCTCAAACAGACGCCGGACTTGAGCCTCGCCGATGAAGCGCAGGCGAAAGCGAGTGCTGAAAAGCTAACAGCCATCCTCGCGGATCCGAACCTGACGGTCGGAGCGGTATTCCACGAAAAGCTGGAGCGCTACGTCCTCTCGATCAGCCGGACGCAACACGGCGTCGTGCGCCACAGCTATATCGACAGCGATTTCCTGCAGGGCGGGGACTACGCGCAGATCAAACGCACGGCGCAAGTCACGCAGGGCCTGCTGGGTGAAGGTGCATACGTAAAGCGGGGCGACCACCTGCACCCTGTGAATGATTTTCGTGAGGCCATCGAGTGGGTGCTCGGCGAAACGCAACGCGGGGTGAG
>DASRIK010000729.1:0-8053 GCA_035650035.1 Burkholderiales bacterium
TTCTTGGCTCCGGGGGAACGGAGGACGGCGGCTCGCGATGACCCGTCGTGTGTGCAACCGAGCTGCTTACTCGCCGCTCAGCGCCTTTACCAGCACCCGCGCGTCCTCGAGACGATCCAAGTCATCGACAAGGCCGATCAACCGCTCCATCGCCGGCTCCGGCAACGCGCGGCGCATGCAGTCTCTCACTTTGCGAAGATGCACATCGCGCTGAATCGGATTACGCGCGGCGCCGCGATAAGCGTCGCATCGCTCGACGAGCACGCGGCCGTCCTTGAGGCCCGCGCGCGCCTGCACCCAGTACTCGACGCTCGAGGTCGGAATGGCCGGATTGGGTTTGAGCCGGATTTTCCGGAGCGCGGCTTCGACCGGCGTGGAAAATCGGACCGGATCCGAAAATGAGTCGATGCCGACCTCGTCCTGCGTCAAAGCGACGGCGGCGCAGTATTCGAAGCTGAATTTGCCGTCGAGTCCCGTCGCCGGGGCAGGGCGGGAAAGTCCCGGCCGGCGCGAGGACACTTCGAGCTCGAGCCACTCGACATCGTCCGCGCGAATGCCGTACTTCTCGCGGAGCAGCACCACCGACTCGGTCGCCCATTGCATGTGGATTTGCGCGGGATAGCGCTTGATGTTGAACCCGTGCTGCTGCAGGTTCCACTGCTCCCCGAGGCCGTCGAGGAGCGCACTCCATTCGAATTCGTCGCCGAAGAGCGTCTCCACGTAGCCACGCACTTCTTCGAAGATCGAGTCATTCGCGGTGAACCCGTCGGCTGCGAGCATTACCGCTTCCACGCCCATCCGCCCGGCGTTCCCCGGATGTGTCGACTTGGTCATCGTTCCGTTGTTCGCGAAAAGCGCACCGGTCCTGGACGCGGCAATGCCGAGCGCCATGCGCACCTTGTGCTCGTCCAGCTCGAGCAGCTTTGCGCAGCCGGCTGCCGCGGAGGGTGGGCCGTAGATGCCGGGTGGATGGAACGGACGCGATTGCGCGTTGCGTGCCGCCATCGCGATGCGCTGCTGGATTTCCCAGCCGACCGCGAATGCGGTGAGCACCGCCTTTCCTGAAGCGCCGTTCACTTCCGCGAGCGCGAGTATGCCCGGTAGCAGCGTCGACGTGCCGTGGGTCGAGGGAATGCCCTGGGGCTCGTAGTCGAGAACGTGCATGGCCGCGCCGTTGGCAAAAGCGGCCAGCGGTGCGTTGGTGCGAAACGATCCGCCGACGACGGTGCACTCGGGCCGTCCCCCGAGGCGATCCACGTAGCGGCGAATGTAGTCGAGCACCGGCTGCTTCGATCCGGCGAGCACGTTGGCGATCCCGTCGAGGATGATGGTGCGGGTCGCGTCCACAACGTGGCGCGGCACGTCTTCGTACCGGGTATTGGCGATGAACCGCGCGATTTTTTCGGTGGCGTTCACTCTCGCTTCTCCTTGTGTGGCTCCCGCAGTGCGACGACGGGCTGCAGAAAACGATCGTATCCCTTTAAACTATTATCGGCGATTGCGTGCGATCCAGTCGCATCGAACTTCCCTTCCGGCCGGAAGGGCCTACGTAACCTTCGTACGACAATACGGGAGAACTATTTATGGGCAAGCACATCGAACTCACCGCATCCGATGGCCACAAGTTTTCGGCATACGTTGCCGAGCCGTCGGGGAAGCCGAAAGGTGCGCTGATCGTGGTGATGGAGATTTTCGGCGTGAACAGCCACATTCGCGGAGTCACCGATCAATACGCAGCCGACGGTTATCTCGCCATCGCGCCGCAGTTTTTCGATCGCGCGCAGAAGGGGCTGGACGTGGGCTACACGGGCCAGGATCTCGAGCTTGCGCGCAGTCTCATGCAGAAAATGAACCTGAACGACCCGCTGAAAGACGTCGAGGCCGCGAAGGCGCACGTTTCGTCGGCGGGCAAGGTCGGGATCATCGGCTACTGCTGGGGCGGCTCGCTCGCGTTCAAGTCAGCGGCGAACGTGAACGGCCTTGCGTGCGCGGTGGCCTACTACGGTGGATCGATTCCCAACATCGTCGACGAAAAACCGAAGTGCCCGGTCATGTTCCACTGGGGTGAGATCGACCAGTCGATCCCGCTCGAGAAAGCGAAAATGGTCGCCGAGAAGCACAAGGACCAGATCCATCATTTCTATCCGGGTGCGGGCCACGGCTTCAACTGCGACCAGCGCGCATCGTTCAACGCTGAGTCTTCCAAGCTCGCGCGTGAGCGGACCCTCGAGTTCCTGAGGAAGCACATCGGCTAAGCGACGTCGTCCTGGCGAAAGCCAGGACCCATTGTGAAATGGATCCCGGGTCAAGCCCGGGATGACGGCGTAGCTTCAGCGCCCCGCGCCAGAGGGCGCGCTGCACCCAGCGTCCTCGACGGGCGCGCACTAAAAACTACGAGGAGAACGTTTTGGCGCGGTTTCAGCATCACGGCCGATTCGGCCGATTTGCAGTTTGTCTCGCGGTCCTGCTGTGTTGCGGCTCAGCCGCTGCGCAGACGCCAACCCATTCGACAGGCTCAGGCCAGGCCTATCCGGTCAAACCGGTGCGGTTGATCGTCCCCTACGTCCCGGGCGGCGGATCCGACACGATCGCGCGCGGTGTTGGCAGCGGGCTTTCCGAACGCCTGGGACAGCCGTTCGTCGTCGAGAATCGCGGCGGCGCGAACACGATCATCGGTACGGAATATGTCGCGAATCAGCCGCCCGACGGCTACACGCTGCTGCTCTGCACCGGTTCGCTCGCGACCAATCAGAGCCTCTACAAGCTGAAGTACGACTCGGTGAAGTCGTTCACCCCCATCGGCCTGATGCTCTGGGGATCGCAGCTTCTCGTCGTGCACCCGTCGCTCCCCGTGAAGAACGTGAAAGAGCTGATCGCCTTCGGCAGAGCGAACCCCGGCAAGCTCACCTACACGTCCTATGGCACCGGCAGCCCCGCGCATCTCGCGGGCGAGCTTTTCGCGAGCATGGCGAAAGTGGATATGCTGCACATCCCGTTCAAAGGCAGCAGCCCCGCGCTGATCGAAGTCGTGTCGGGACGCGCGCTGATGACCTTTGGCGTGATGGTGCCCACGCTCCCGCTCGTGAAATCAGGGAAGCTGCGGCCGCTTGCGGTCGCATCACCCAAGCGCAATCCGAGCTATCCGGAGTGGCCGACGATCGCCGAAGCGGGGCTCCCGGGCTACGAAGCGCAGGGCTTCAACGGCATTTGCGGCCCGGCGGGCATGCCGCGCGATATCGTGATGAAATTGAACACCGCGCTCAGCGATTTCCTGAGCGCCAAAGAAACGCGCGAGAAGTTCCTCGCTCTCGGCTTCAACATGCTGGAGAAACCCACTTCGCCGGAAGAGTTCGGCACGGTGATCCGCACGCAAACCGAGAAGTGGGCGAAAGTGATCAAAACCGCAGGTATAAAACTGGAGTAGACGATGACGACTGCACTCACGACCGGACTGGCCCGCTTTGTCGCGGGATTGCGCTACGAGGACGTTCCTGCCGAGGCCCGCACGCAGGTGGCGCTGGGATTTACCGACTGTGTCGGCGTGATGATCGCGGGCTCAGGCGAGGATGCGGTGCGCATAATCACGACCACGCTGGCGCCCCCGCCCGGCGAGGCGACGCTGACGTTCGGACCATCGTCGGCGCCTGCGTTGACAGCCGCATTGATCAACGGGACCGCGGCTCACGCGCTCGACTACGACGACGTCGCGCACCGGGGTCACCCCAGCGCGGTGCTCGTGCCCGCGATCCTCGCGGAGGCGCAAGCGCTGGGCGCGTCGGGCAAGGACATGGTCACGGCGTATGCGGCCGGCTACGAAACGTGGGCCGAGCTTGCGCGGCGCGACCCGGATCAGCACCACGAGAAGGGCTGGCATCCCACAGGAATCTTCGGCGCGATCGGTGCGGCCGCCGCGTGCGCATCATTGCGCAAGCTCGACGCGGAAAAAGCAGCGCATGCGATCGCACTCGGCGCATCGCAGAGCGCCGGTGTGATGGCGAATTTCGGAACGATGTGCAAGCCGTTTCATGCGGGCCGCGCGGCGCAGGCGGGTATGTTGGCAGCGCGTCTCGCCGCCAACGGCTTTACCGCATCGCCGGACGCGTTGGAGCATCCACAGGGATTTCTTTCGGCGGTATCTCCGAAAGGCCGCTTCGAGATCGAGTCGCCGGTCGGTGCGGGGACGAACTGGACGATCCTCAAGGCGAAACTGGGCATCAAGAAATACCCGCTCTGCTATTGCACGCATCGCGCGCTCGATGGCGTGCTCGATCTCGTTAAAGCCACACCTGTCGACGCTCGCGCTATCAAGAGTGTCACTGTTTCGCTCAGTCGCAACAATGCTCGCATCCTGCGCAATCATTCGCCGCAGACGGCGCTCGAGGGCAAGTTCAGCATGGAATTTGCGATGGCGTGTGCGCTCATCACGGGGCGCGCGGGCCTTGCGGAGCTGCGCGACGACTTCGTGCGAAGCAAGGAAGTTCAGTCGCTGATGAAGCGCGTGGCCGTGCGTCCGGACGACCGCGAACATCCCACGCAGCCGGGCAGGGCACCCTACGACCTGGTGATTGTGGAGACCGCCGACAACCGCACCCTCGAGAGCGCAAAAGTCGAGCATGTCCGCGGCGGTCCGGAGCTTCCGCTGAAGCGCGACGAGCTGTGGACGAAGTTCGAAAGCTGCGTGCAGGTGAGCCCGCGTCCGTTCGCCGCGAAAGATCTCTTCGACGCGCTGATGTCCCTCGACACCGTGCGTCACGTGAACGATCTGGCGGGCCTGCGCGGCCGGACGGCCGTTCGCGACGCCGCCGCGGCAGTCGTGTGATAATCATGGGCGATGGCGGGGAAAAAACAGGCACCGGACGAATACGAGATCCTGCGTGACAAGATCCTGCGGGGCGCCTTCCATCCGAAGCAGCGCCTCGTAGAGACCGAGCTCGCAGAAAGCCTGAATTCGAACCGCGCGCGCATACGTCGCGTCCTCGCGCGCCTGGAGCACGACGGCCTCGTTGCGATCGAGCGCTATCGCGGCGCGCGCGTGCGCATGGTCAGCGAAGAAGAGGCGATGGAGATTTTCGAGACGCGCGCCGTGCTCGAGCCCTATCTAGTCCGTCAGACGGTCGCCCGCGCCACCGCGGCAGACACCGATCGGCTGACCGCCCTGATCCGGGAAATGAAGGATGCGCTCGACAGCGGAAATCCCGTTGCGGTCGGGCGCGGCTCGCGCACCGTCCGCGAGGAGATGTGGCGGATCTCCGGCCATCAGACGATCAGCCAGCTCCTTCAGATGCTCAACACCAAGCTGATCCGCTTCTGGTACCGCTCGGTGATGGTGCCCGACCGGGCGCGCTCGATCGTGAAGGAGCTCGGCGCTGTCGTGGAAGCGATCGCTGAAGGCTCCGAAGATCGCGCGTCAGCCGCCATGGCGCGCTATCACCGCGATGCGATCGCGGCGCTACAGCATGCGATGTCGCTCAGGACGAGCGACGACGACGTGGCCTGAGCCCGTCTATTAGGACCCCACGTCGTATTCGTGAGCGGGGGCCGCGGAGCAGCGGGGCCCTGCGAGCGTAACACTCGAACGTTCTTTAGCACTCTCGTCCGAGCGTGCGAGGCTTGCGGAGACGGTGGTTCTACTAGACGGGCGTTGTCCCGCTCACCATATACGCGGTGGTTCTAACTAACTCTTTCTGACGTCCCAAATATCGCCCGCTTTGGCGACGTGGCGTATCGGGGTCACGCTTTCGACTTTCCAGCCTTTGTTCTTCAGCCACTCGTCGAACTCGGCTTGCGACGGTGCGTGACATTCCGCGACTACGCGCCCGTCTCCGAGGGCGTATACAGTCGTGATCGTCGTCTTCGGATCGACGCGCCATTGCGGCGTGCCTTTCATCTCTTTCGTGAAGCGCGCGAGATCGTCCCAGCCTTCGGCCCGTCCTACTGCAATCCAGCGTGGCATGCTCTTTCCTCTCTAATTGCCGGCGAGTTTCTTGGGCGGAACGAACGGATACGGAATCGCGCGGCCACCGCGGATCGGCAGGACGATGGTCGCCTTGCCTGGGCAGCTCTCCGCGTCGTACGCGAGGCGCATGCCGACGTCGAGATCCACGAAGCCGAGGCCTTCCTCTTCGTACTTCTTCGTCACCGTCGCCCATACCGTGATCGTGTCACCCGGCACGATCATCGCGCGGTGCTGGAAGCTCACCTTCCAGGGCCAGCCGTCCGGCAGGCAGAGATCCTTCAGATACCGGGGCAATATGCTCTGCTTCCACGAGCCCTGGCCGAGCACGCTCGGCAGCCCCTCGTGATAGATCGCAAAGCTCTGATCGTAGTGAATGCGGTGCCAGTTCTCGATCGCGGCGCTCCAGCGGAACATATGCGTCGCCGTAAGCGGGCCGATGATGAGAGGCGGCAATTGCTGGCCGACGCTCACATCGTCGAAATGGAGCTGTTTCTTCTCCCTCAGTTCCTGCGCGGTCGTCATTGGAGCTTCCTCAACGCCTGATCTGGGAGGCTCGCAGGATGCAGAGGACCTCGCCATTCTGATTGGTATACGTGGTTTCGGTGGTGACGATCAGCATGCGCGTGCCGTCCTTGCCTACACGCTCCTTGATGTCGCCGTAGCGCGCCTGCGAGTAGATGCGGTCGCCGAGCTTCGGATACTGGCGGAGCTCGATCTCGTTACCCGCATTGAGAATGCGCTTAAGCGACGTGGGAACGTTCGGCAATCCCCCTTTCTCATCCGGCCCCCGCACACCGCCGATGCCGTCCGAGTTCGGGTTCTCCTGGAAAGCTCGCGTGACGGGGTCTTCCGTACCCGGCCGCTGCCGGCGGCCGAGGTACGTGCAGTAGATCGGCGGCGTGATGATGCCGCCGAACTTGGTCGTCTTCGCGAAGTCCTCGTCCCAGTAGCGCGGATCCGGATCCATGATGGCCTGCGTGAATATGCGCAGGCCCTCGCGCTCGATGCCCCAGGGAAAGCTCGCTTCGATCTTTTCCCCGGTCGCGCCGATGACGCCTTTCACTTCAGGCGTCAGCGCGCTTTCCCCCTGCGGCGTTGCCTGACTCATGCAGCCATCTCCTTCTTCGCGGTGTCAGCGATTGCCTGCCGCACGTCCTCGACCTTCGGCCAGAACGCTTCTTCCCACGGCCAGTTGCCGTTCAGCTCGAACAACGGCTCGCCGCGCTGCAGACGATCGAGATACGGGCTCTTGATCGACTCGGTCCACGGCACGATGCCGCCTTCGTACATCTTCGGGCCCAATTTGAAGTGCTTCGCCTGCTCGATCGTTTCGATGAACGGCGCATTCGCGTCGAACAGCCGATCTTTGGTCGCCGGACGCGGACCCGCGCGCGACACGTGGCCCCAGGTCTGGCGCCCGAGGATCTTCTCGAGCAGCCACACGCATTCGATCAGCTTGTCCATGTCGACGCCGGTTTCGATGCCCATGCCTTCCAGCATGTGCATGAAATCTTCGGTGGGCATCATGCCGGTCGCCTGGCCGTTGCCGCAGTACGGGCAGCCGCCGACGCCACCGAGCGTGCCTTCGAAGTACACGGTGTCGCGCTCGTCGAGCGCGCGGATCGCGGCGTAAGTCGAGGTGATCGCCATGCCGCGGCTGTTATGCAGATGCGCGCGGAAGTCGGTCACGTCGGGCCACATTTGTTTCACGCGCCCGAAAATCTCTTCGACCTTGATGGGATGCACCCAGCCCATCGGATCGCCGACCGACACCTGGGTCACCTTGATGCCGGCCGCGTCCCAGAGCTCGTGTTGTTTCTTGAGGAACGTCATCGTGACGTCGACGGAGAAATCGCCGAGGAAGTTCGAGCCGAACGTGGCGTTCGTGCCGATGCCGGCTTCGGTGGCACCTTTCGCCTTGGCGGCGGCGATGGTTTTCACCCACTGCGCCATTTCCTGCATCTGGGTGCGATTGTAGTTGCGGCGCACGAACACGTCGCACTGATGGACGCTCGTGCGGGGCAGGCCCTTGCCGCGCGACAACGTGAGCGGCGGCGAGAACTCCTGCGCGCGCTCGATGCCTTTCTGGTTCGGGAT
>DASRIK010000730.1:0-7109 GCA_035650035.1 Burkholderiales bacterium
TTCCCGAAATCGGTGTTGTCCATGTAGCCGCGGAACAAGTGTGCGCCCGGCCCGAGCGCGCCCACGAGCACCGGTTCCGTCGTGTGGCCGCTCGTTCCCCAGTAGAAGCCGGTTTGCCTTGAAACCATGCGCGCCAGCGCGCCGTGCGGGATGTAAAACACGTTGCGCTCGAGCGGCCGGCCTTCCAGGATGGCGGAGCGAAGATCGTCGTCCAGCCGGAACCCGGGAAAGCCTTCCGCAAGAACCTTGTCCAGCGCTTGCGGCATAGGTTTCCGTCCCAACCGCTCCGCGGCGCGCTCGATAGACATCCGAATTCCGCTCAGCAGCCCGAGATGCGAATCGTCAGGCGTAAGACGATTGCTGCTCGAGAGAGACTTCAAGTCGCGTAACGCATAGCTCACGCTCAAGCCGCCGGTCTCGTGATCCCCCGTCACAATGACGAGCGTTTCGTCGGGCGCACGCTTCTGGAAGTCCAGTGCGACCTGCACTGCGTCGTCGAGCGCCCACAAATCGTGAATCAAAGCTGCGGTATCGTTTCGATGACCCGCGGTGTCGATGCTTTCGTTTTCGATGAAAAGCACGAAACCGCTCCGGTTGTTCTCCGACAACGCGCGAATTGCCGCAGCAGCCATTTCAGCCGTGGAAGGCTGCCTTTCGGGCTCGCGGTCGAGCTCGAAATCGAGATCTCCGTCAGAGAAGAGGCCCAGGAGCTTGCGCCCTTCCGCCTTGCGCAGCGCGGCGGGAGTGTGCACAAGCTGATAACCTCTCGCCGCGAAAGCCGCCAGCATATCTTTGCCATCGTTGCGCCTGCCGCCACCGGTGCCCTTGGGCAGGAAGTAGTCGCGGCCGCCGCCGAGAAGCACCTCTGGCTCGAGATCGAAATACTGGTCGACGATCGACTGCGCATCGCGCCGCGACCGGGCATGCACCGCGAAGGCGGCCGGCGACGCGTCATGCACGGCGGCGGTCGTCACGATCCCGATGTGCTTCCCGCGCGCTCTCGCGGCTTGCAGCAAGGTGCGCAGGCGCGTGCCGTCCGGGGCCACACCGGTCATGCCGTTATTCGTCTTATGGCCGGTGGACATCGCCGTGGCCGCCGCCGCCGAGTCGGTGACGAACGAATCCGCCGAGTGCACCGTCAGCAGCCCGACCGCTCCCTGCTTGAACACGACATCCGTGATGGCAAACGGCTGATTGCGCAGAGCGTGGCTGCTGTAGCGCCCGAGCTCCCACTGGGTCGCCGCCGCGCCGTCACCAAAAAGAATGATGATGTTCTTCGGGTTACGAACCGCCTGCATGTCCGGCGAGACTGCTGCGCAGCCGCCCGACACCGCGATAACCAACGCGACCAGCGCGAGCCAGATAAAAGGACGTGGCCGGTATGCATCCAGTTTTTTCATTGGCGCTCCCTCTGTGTCGATATCATTTCTCATCCTTTGCCCTGCGCGCTTCAAGCTCCTCCCAACGCGTGAGGCACGCCATGAGCTCGGTCTCGATTCCGGTATAACGCTGCTGCAGTGCCCGCACCCTCTCCGGCTGATCGCGATACAGCGCCGAGTCCGACAGCTCGCCTGTGATCTCGGCCTGTTCCCTTTCGAGCGCGGCGATGCGCTCCGGGAGGGCGTCGAGCTCGCGATTCTCCTTGTAGCTTAGCCTCGCGGACGCTTTTTCGCGTGGCCGTGGCGCCTGTCCGCGCTTCGCGCCCTCCTCGCGCGCGCGCTCCTGCGATACAGGTGCCGGGCGTTGCCGCACCCAGTCCGAATACCCGCCCGCGTATTCGCGCAGCACGCCGTCACCCTCGAACGCGATGGACTGCGTCACCACGTTGTCGAGAAAAGCACGGTCGTGGCTCACGAGGAACAACGTACCCGTGTAGTCCTGGAGCAGCCACTCGAGCAGCTCGAGCGTCTCGAGGTCGAGATCGTTCGTGGGCTCGTCCAGCACGAGCACGTTGGCCGGACGCGAAAACAGGCGCGCAAGAAGCAGGCGGTTGCGCTCGCCGCCCGACAGGGCCGAGACTTTCGCGCGGGCGCGTTCCGGCCTGAACAGAAAATCGTCGAGATAGCTCATCACGTGTTTGCGCACGCCGTCGATTTCGATGTATTCCGCACCCTGGCTGATCGTGTCGACGAGCGTCGCTTCTTCATCGAGCTGCTCGCGCATCTGATCGTAGTAGGCGATCGCAAGCCGCGCCCCGCGGCGTATCGTGCCGCTGTCGGGCTCGAGCTCTCCCATGATGAGCTTCAGCAGCGTCGATTTACCGGAGCCGTTCGGACCGATGAGCCCGATCTTGTCTCCCCTCAGAATCCGCGTCGAGAAGCCACGAATCACGGGCCGGCCTGAAAACGCCTTCGAGACGTCGTGCATCTCGACCACCATGTGTCCCGAGCGCTCCCCAGTACCGACGGCAAATGTCACCTGCCCCAGCCTGTCGCGCCGGGCGGCGCGTTCGGCTCGCAGCCGCTCGAGTCTGCGCACGCGCCCTTCGTTTCGCGTGCGGCGGGCTTCGATGCCTTTGCGAATCCACACTTCTTCCTGCGCCAGAAGCTTGTCGAAGCGTGCGTTACCGACCGCTTCGCCGTGCAGCTGCTCCTCCTTGCGGCGCTGATACTCTCCGTAGGTCCCGGCGAAGCTCGATAGTCTGCCGCGATCGAGCTCGACGACGCGTGTGGCCACATTGTCGAGAAAACGGCGGTCGTGCGTCACGAGCAGAAGCCCGCCGCGAAAATCCACGAGCGGGTTTTCGAGCCACTCGATCGCTGCGATGTCGAGGTGATTCGTCGGCTCGTCGAGGAGCAGCACGTCCGGTTCTATCGCCAGCGCCCGCGCGAGCGCGACACGCTTACGCAGCCCGCCGGAGAGCTCTCGAACGAGCGCATCGCCAGGTAGGCCGAAGCGATCGATGAGCGCGTCCACGCGTGAATTGATGCGCCAGCCGTCCGCGTGTTCGAGCGCATGCTGCAACTCGTGGAGGCGCTGCATGGCGTTCTGGTTGCCCGCTGCGACATCGTGCGACGCTTTGTGGTAGGCGGTGAGAAGGGCCTGCAGTGTTCCAAGTCCGGAGGCCACCGCTTCGAACACGGTGTGCTCCGGGTCGAGCTGCGGTTCCTGCGGAACGAACGCAATACGACTGCCCGGTGCACGCCAAACCGTCCCACCGTCGAGTCCCTGCTCGCCGGCAATCACTTTCATGAGGCTCGTCTTGCCGCTTCCATTGCGGCCGATGAGCGCGACGCGCTCGCCTGCATCGATCGCCAGGCCGGCATGATCGAGCAGCGGCGCATCGCCGAAAGCGAGCGAAGCCTCCTCTATGGTGACAAGCGGCACGGTGGGACGATCCTCGCGCGGGCAGACGGCCAAGGATACATGGCAAGTCGGCTACGGAGCGCGGCAAGCATGTGGCGAGCCTATCGGCGTTTTCGTAACATGCAGCCCAGATGAGCACGTCTTCATTCACCCTTACGGTCTTAAAAAAGGAGCCGCCATGCCGCCCAGGAGAGCGTCGCTGAAAACCATCGCGTATCTCGCGATCACAACGTTGACATCGCTGACCTTGCCCCATGCATTGGCCCAGGATTTCCCCACGAAGCCGCTACGCATCGTCGTGCCTTTCCCGGCGGGTGGCACGACCGATGTCGTCGCACGTCTGGTCGCACAGCGCATGAGCGAATCGATGGGGCAGCAGGTCCTGGTCGACAATCGGGGAGGCGCGGGCGGCACGATCGGCGCGGACATCGTCGCGAAAGCCCCGCCTGACGGATATACCCTGCTCATGCACAACATCACCTTCCCGCTTTCCTCGGTTGCGCAGGCGCTCGCCAAAAGGCTGCCCTTCGATGCGGAGAAGGATTTCGCCGGCGTTTCGATCGCGGTATACGTGCCTTTCGTGGTAACCGCACATCCAAGCGTGGCTATGAAGGATTTGCGCGATCTCGGAAGCTATCTGCGCGCGAACCCCAAAGCGCAATACAACTACGGCTCCACAGGGCCCGGTTCGGTGATGCACGTGCTCGGCGAAGCGTTCAAGCGCGACGCCAAAGTCGACATGGTGCACATCGCTTTCAAGGGCGCCGCACCGCTCAAACAGGAGGTGCTGAGCGGACGAATTCAGATCGGCGGCGACCAGCTCTCGTCGTCCCTTGCCGAAATTCGCGACGGAAAGCTGAAGGCACTCGCGACGACCGCATCGAAACGTCTTTCCGTGTTGCCCGAAGTTCCCACGGTGCGTGAGCTCGGCTTTCCTTCGATCGAGTTCGAAGGCTGGAACGGGCTTTTCGTGCCGGCGAAAACGCCTCAGCCGATCATCGCGCGCCTGAACAAGGAGGTCGTGGCGGCAGTGCGCCACCCGGATGTCGCGAAGAGATTCCAGGACCTGGCTGCCGACCCGATCGGCTCGTCGCCAAAAGAGCAGGAGGCGATGCTGCGTAAGCAGATGGACCAGTTCCGGCCCGTGATCAAGGAGATGAAGCTCGATTAGACGCGTGTCCGCAATGCAGTTCAATGCGGCGTCAGTCCCGTGCATCGCTCTCCCGTCAGAGGCGGGTCTCCCCCGGTCTCGGCCCTGACGGCTGATCAAGGGACTTTCCGGCTTCCTCCAGCAAGGCTTTGCTCACCAGCATCGGCGCCTTGAAGTGAATCGCAAGCGCGATCGCATCCGAGGAGCGACTGTCGAAGACTTTGGTCCTGCCCTGCATGAGCACGGTGAGATCGGCGTAGTACGTCGCCCCCTTGAGAGAAATCACGACGCGCGAGACCGTGCCGTCGAAGCCTTCGAGGATCGTGCGCATCAGGTCGTGCGAAAGCGGCCGGACGAACTTTTCTCCCGTCAGCGCACCGTGTATCGACTGCGCCACGACAGGGTCGACGAATATCGGGATGGCTTTGTTCTGCGCCTTGAGCAGCACGATGTGACCGTACGGCGATTCGAGTACTTCGGTCGCTTCGATGCGCACGAGATCAGCGTCGCGATCGCGCGGGGCCGCTTCGCCGGCCGTCACCTGCACAGGATTGAGCAGCAATGCGACGAAGACGCAGATCGGCAGGTAAGTGGCGCAGGGCATGACGGGGCCTCCGGTAACCGGAGCGCTTCGGTCGGCCGCGACTAGAAGACGGATGCGACGCTGAAGCGCCCCGCCCGTCTATTCTACAGACGACGTATAACGCGAGCGGCAGCCCTCACGCCAGCTCGCGATGCTCCTCTTCCGTGGCACGCTCACGCATCACGGCGATGGATTGCTGTACCGTCGTCAACAGAGCCTTGATATCCGCCGAGCCGTAGGTGTTGAGAGCGCGCTCCGCAATCCTCGCGGCATCGCCAACGTCGGCAAATCCGAACGTCGAGGCCGATCCCGCGAGCATGTGGAAAGCGCGCTTCAGTTCGCGCAGATGCTGTGATGTCGGCACCGCTGCCTGCATTCCGCTCCACAGCTCCTCGATGCGGCCGATCCGCTCGGGAAGAGCGCGCCTGAACTCGACCTTCAATACTTTCAGCTGCTGCTCGAAATCTTTGCGAGTTTTCATATGTATGCCCAAGGACAGATACGGCCGTGTCTCAGCCCAAACATGGTTTGAATTGCGTTGACCAGAATATCGGTGTGGAAAGGCTTGGTGATATAGCCGTCCGCACCGCACGCGAGTCCCTTGATGACGGATTGCCGCGTCGTCTCCGCGGTCAGCATCATCACGGGAACCGTATGAAGGTTCTCATCCCGACGGATACGCTGCAGCACATTGAACCCGTTCGCGTCGGGCAGCACGACGTCGAGCAGCACGAGATCGGGCGCAGGCGGCTCGATCAGCGCGTGCGCGATTGCCTCGCGGTCACCGGCGAGGCGCACCTCGAATCCCTCGAACCCGAGAAAGTGCTTGAGAAATTTCGCCAGGTGCAGCTCGTCTTCGACGACCAGCGCACGAGGCGGCCGGTCCTTGGGCAGCATCGGCCGTGTCGCCGGCCTGCGCGCGATACGAACGAAATAGCCGTGGCGCTCGAGCGATTTCAGCCCCGCATCCGCATCGTACGATGCCTTCGCGCACCGTGCGTACCGCGCGGGCGACTGTCCTATACCTCGAAGGCCATCGAACTCCAGCGCATCGGTGCCTGAGGGCGTGGCATAGCAGATGAACTTGTCCCGGAGAAGTATGCTGAGCGTGCAGGCGATCTCGTCGAACGGCGTTGCCGGACGGCCGGCCCGTAGCTGCGCGACGCTCGTCGTACCATCCATGCGCACGAGCAGCTCGAGTGCAAGCGACGACAGGGTCGTCCTCGCACCCTGAATTTCGGCCGCACCTCTCGGAGTAAGCGCGTAGAAATCGTCGTCCGTAACCAGAGGGGTCTTCTCCGACATCACTATCTCCGCCCGTGACGTGGGAGACTCACCGTCGCGCGTCGATGCACGCGGTGCAGCGACGTTCCGTTCAGCAGACGCGAAATGCAGGCGCGCACCTCTTCGGCCCTGAAAGGCTTCTCCATGTACGCGAGGATATCGGCACGGCCGAGTGTGGCATCCACGTGCGCCTGGGGCTCCGCACTCAAGACCAACACCGGCACATGCTTCCATTCCGGCGCAGCCCGCATGAGCTCGAGCAGCTCGATACCCGTTGCATCCGGGAGCATGCCGTCCAGCGTGACCACATCCGGAGGGAGCTCCGTAGCGATCAGCGCGCGCGCGGCGGCACCGTCGGCCAAGCGCGTAACCGTATACCCTTCCCCCTGAAGGATGAACTGCAGCAGCCGCGCGACGACATCGTCATCCTCGATGACGAGTGCGCTGCGCGTCCATAGTTCGGTTTGCGCCATTACACGCCTGATCCCAGATATTGGGGGCCAGCGTACACGCCCCACTGGTCAGGGTAATGGCCGAATAGACCCGGAGAAGAGGCCTAATTCGCTCCAGCGATGGCCGAAGAGGCACGGAGGGTCCGCTGCAGTAGCGTGCCCCCGAACCCGGTCGCATTGTCGACGTTCAGGAAGTAGATCCGCTACCGCGGCAGCCGTTGTGCGCAGGTCACGCGTTGGCGGCGCGCGATCGCAATCGATATCAAGCCGGAGATCACCAGAATGTAAGAGGCGGGCTCCGGGGCTTGACCCGGCGGCGCTGCCGGACTCGCGA
>DASRIK010000731.1:0-11037 GCA_035650035.1 Burkholderiales bacterium
AACCTTGCGCGCGCAGGACTTTCCGACGGAGCACATCGGTCAGCCGCTCGCCGGCAGTCTCCTGCCGTGGATCGACAAGGATCTCGGAAATGGCCAGAGCCGGGAAGAGTGGAAAGGCATGGCCGAGGCCAACAAGATCCTCGGGTTGTCGGCGAAACCGGTGCCGGTCGACGGTATTTGCGTGCGCGTCGGCGCGATGCGCTGCCACAGTCAGGCGCTCACGGTGAAGCTCAACCGCGACCTCCCGCTTCAGGAGATCGAGCGCATCATTGCGAGCGCGAATGCCTGGGTGAAAGTGGTCCCAAACGAGCGCAATGCAACGCTCGAGGGGCTGACCCCGGCGGCCGTAACGGGAAAACTGGATGTGCCTGTCGGCCGTTTGCGCAAGCTGCCCATGGGCGGGGAATACCTGGCCGCTTTTACCGTTGGCGATCAGCTGCTGTGGGGAGCCGCCGAGCCTTTGCGGCGGATGCTGCGCATCCTGCTCCAGGCTAAAGGACGCAGCGCGGCGTCCGTTACGACGGCAGCACACGCTTAGTCACCGGCGGGCGCCATGAGGCACCACGATCTGCACCCGCAAAAAATAGCAAAATCAGGTGCTTTGGACGTGCGGATGAGGTAGTGCCTCAGCTTGCATGGCTAACCCGGTGATGTTAGCGTATTAACCACAATAATCATTCGGGTACAGGGGCGTGCGGGATCGGACTCTGAAGTGGCTCGTAGCGGCAGCGATGGCCGTGCTCCTGCCCTGCAGCGCGTCCGCGGCAGGCCTGGGACGGCTGATCGTGCATTCTGCATTGGGTCAGCCGCTGAACGCCGAGGTCGAGCTCATCTCGGTTCAGAAAGGTGAGACGATCACCGCCCGACTGGCCTCGCCCGAGACATATCAGCAGGCCGGCGCCCAGTACAACAACATGCTGACCGGCGCCCGGGTGACCCTCGACAGGCGCCCCAGCGGCCAGCAGTACCTCAGGGTGACCACGCCGCGCCCGATCACCGAGCCCTTCCTCGAGCTGCTGATCGAAATCAATTCCGAAAACGGACGGGTCGTGCGCCACTACACGGCGCTCCTTGATCCACCCGGGTACGGCCGGGCAGCCGCCGAAGTGCCGCCGCCCGTTGCACGGACAGAACCCAGCGCACCCGCAGCGGCTGCCACGCCGCTGCCTCCGCCGACACCTCCCGTTGCGGAAGGATCGCTTTCCGCACCTCAGCCGCCTTCTGCGCCGGCTCGCGCTCGCAAAAGGGCAGCTGTGCCGCCGACCGCGCCGAAGACTGTGACGACGGCCGAGGCGGGCGCGCAGCGAGAGTACGGGCCGGTGAAGCCTGGCGAGACGCTTCGGAAAATCGCGCGCAACGTACGACCGGAGGGCGTGAGCCTCGAACAGACGCTCGTGGGTCTCTATCGTCAGAACCCGGATGCGTTCCTCAACAAGAACATGAACCTGGTGAAGTCCGGAAAGATCCTGCGGGTGCCGGATGCAGCTGAAATCGCGGCGCTGGCGCCGCGCGACGCTTCGCAGGAAGTGCGCATGCAGGTCGCGGACTTCAACGCGTACCGAAATCGCGTCGCCGATCGGCCGGCGACGGCGCCGGAAGCGGGCAGCGTCAGGAGCGGGCGCATCGGGACCTCGCGCGTGACCGAGCGTGGTGCACCCGAGGTACCGCGAGACACCGTTCGTGTATCGCGCGGAGAGCCGGCGAAGGGCAAAGATGCGGGCCGGATGAACACTGCGGAGCGGCTGCGTGCCCTCGAGGAAGAAGTGATCGCCCGCGAGAAAGCGCTCGCCGAAGCGAACGAACGCATCGCGCAGCTCGAGCAGATCATCAAGGACACGCAGCGCGCGATCGAGTTGAAGGGCGGCGCGGCTGCTGGCCCGAAAGGCGCCGAAAAGGCCGCACCAGCTCAGCCGGACAGCACGGTTGCAATCGCGCCGCCGGTCACTCCCACGGCAAAACCGCAAGAGCCGCCACCGCCCGCTAAAGCTTCGCCGGCGGAGTCGCCGGCGGCGGGCGCGGCCAAAGACCGCACGCCTACGGAAGCTGCGCCAGCCGCGAAGGCCGAGCCGCCTGCCAAAGCCAAAGCGGCCGCAGCACCGAAACCGGCAACCGAGCCGAGCTTCATGTCCACTCTGCTGGACGAGCCGCTTTACCTCGCAGCCGGTGGCGTCGCCGTATTGCTCGGCGGTCTCGCGTTCATGATGGTGCGGCGCCGGCGGCAGGCGGAGGCCGATCCGTATGATTCGGAGACGATTGCGCCGACGTTTGGCGGCGGTTCCGACGGCGGGGTCACGGAGCCGACGTTGGGCGACAGCTCGATCGAGCGCGCTGCTGCCGTTCGCGCCGACTCGAGTGCGAAATCTGCTCAGGATGTGAAAATCGCTACAGCATCGAGTGCGACTGCACCGGAGGCGCTGCCCTCCACGCCGCCCACACGGAGCCCCTCCGAGGACAACGATCTCGATTTCGATCTTGTCCGCCGCGTCGGCGCGCCGGCCGGGAGCAGCCCGTCGCGAGAGAGTGCGCAGCGCGACGCTCTATCGCGTAATGCACCGGCGGCGCTCGATCGCGACACGGCCGCGCGCGGGTTCAATCTGGAGCCTCCGCCTCCCGTGAACGCGCCCCTGGACATGGACAAAGTATCGTCGGAGCCTCCGCCGAGTGTCGATTTCAAGCTGGATTTGAACGACCTCGACGTGAATGCGCCTTCCCGACAGGCCCCGGGTGGCGGCGGCGACGATCACTGGCATGACGTCCAGCAGAAGTTCGATCTCGCGAAAGCGTACCAGGCGATGGGCGACAAAGGCGGCGCCCGCGACATCCTGCAGGAAGTGATGCGCGAAGGCGATAAGGACCAGCAGGCGCAGGCGAAGAAGCTGCTCGAGTCGTTGAGCTAAACTCGTCAGTTAGAACCGACCCGTGCTCCGGTGAGCGGGGGCTTCGAAGAAGCGGGGTCCCGCGAACGTAAGGCTTCATGAGAATCGCCCTCGGCGTCGAATACGACGGCTCGCAATTCTGCGGCTGGCAGACGCAGCCATCCGGGTGCGGCGTGCAGGACCACCTCGAGAGCGCGCTCGGTTACATCGCCGGCGAGCGTATCGAGACGGTCTGTGCAGGCCGCACGGACGCCGGAGTGCATGCCATCGAGCAAGTGGTGCATTTCGACACGCCTGTGGAACGGGCCAGCTCCGCGTGGGTGCGCGGAAGCAACGCTTCGGCCCCTGCAGGACTCGCGGTGCTCTGGGCGTGTGAAGTGAACCCGAAGTTCCACGCGCGCTATTCGGCGCGTGCGCGTTCGTACCGGTACGTGCTGCTCAACCGCGCGGTGCGACCGGCGCTCGAGCAGCGTCGGATCGGCTGGTTTCACCTGCCCCTCGACGTCGATCGCATGCGCGCCGCCGGACGGTGTCTGGTCGGAGAGCACGATTTCAGCGCGTTCCGCTCGAGCGAGTGTCAGGCGCGGTCGCCCATTCGAAACCTGAGCCGCATCGACGTGGAGCGGCACGGCGACTATATTCTCTTCGACTTCAGCGCGAACGCATTTCTTCACCACATGATCCGCAACATCGTCGGCACGCTCGTCTACGTCGGAAAAGGCAAGCACGAGCCGGAATGGGCTGCGGAGGTCCTCGCGAGCCGCGATCGTTCGAAAGCCGCGCCGACGTTCGATGCGGCCGGGCTGTATCTCACGCACGTGGAATACGATGCGGCGTGGGGTTTACCGCCGGGGAGAGCCGCGCGTCGCGCGGAATTCATGCCATGAGAACCGCCGTCAAAATCTGCGGCGTCACGCGCGTGGAAGACGCCTTGGTCGCGGCGGGACAAGGCGCACACGCGATCGGCCTCGTGTTCTATCGCCCGAGCCCGCGTTTCGTCGAGGCTGACGCAGCGGCTGCAATCGTGCGGGCGTTACCGCCTTTCGTGACGGCCGTCGGTCTATTTGTCGATGCGACCGAATACGACGTGCGTTCCATGGCGGCGCGCACCGGCGTTCAGCTTTTGCAGTTCCACGGCGCGGAGACCGCGGAGTTCTGCGGGCGCTTCGATCTGCCTTACATGAAAGCGGTGCGCGTGAGAGCCGGAGTCGATTTGCTACAATACGCGCGCGATTTCCGTAAGGCTAAAGCCTTGTTGCTCGACGCTTTTCAGGAGGGCCTGCACGGCGGCACCGGAGCCGTGTTCGACTGGAGCCTGATCCCGCCCGCGTTGCCTCTTCCTGTCGTGCTCTCGGGCGGTCTTACCGTCGATAACGTGGGCGAGGCGATTCGCCGCGTACGACCGTATGCAGTCGACGTCTCCAGCGGAGTGGAATCGCGGAAAGGCATCAAGGACGCGGAGAAAATCGCCGCGTTCATCAGAGGAGTGCGCGATGCGGATGTATGAGCTGCCGGATGCACGGGGCCACTTCGGGCCTTACGGCGGCGTGTTTGTCGCCGAGACGCTGATCCACGCGCTCGACGAGCTCAAAGCCGCGTATGCGCGCTATCAGAACGATCCCGAGTTCGTCGCCGAGTTCGAGTACGAGCTGAAGCATTACGTCGGCCGGCCGAGCCCGATCTATCACGCGAAACGCTGGTCCGGGCACTTCGGCGGCGCACAGATGTATCTCAAGCGCGAAGACCTGAACCACACCGGCGCGCACAAGGTGAATAACGTGATCGGCCAGGCGCTGCTCGCCCGGCGCATGGGCAAGCAGCGTGTCATTGCGGAAACCGGCGCCGGCATGCACGGCGTTGCCGCCGCGACGATCGCCGCGCGTTTCGGCATGGAATGCGTCGTCTACATGGGCGCGGAAGACATCCGGCGCCAGGTGCAGAACGTCTATCGCATGAAGCTCCTCGGCGCGACCGTCGTGCCGGTCGAGTCCGGGTCGAAGACGCTCAAGGACGCGCTCAACGAAGCGATGCGCGACTGGGTCACCAACGTGGAGAGCACGTTCTACATCATCGGCACGGTCGCGGGGCCGCATCCGTATCCGATGATGGTGCGCGACTTTCAGTCGATCATCGGGCGCGAGGCGAAAGTGCAGATGCTGGAGCTCGCGGGCCGCCAGCCGGATGCGATCCTCGCGTGCGTGGGGGGCGGGTCGAACGCGATGGGCATTTTCCATCCGTACATCGAAGAATCCTCGGTGCGGTTGATCGGCGTCGAGGCGGCGGGTCACGGACTGGAAAGCGGAAAGCACGCCGCGACGCTCACGGCCGGCAAACCGGGCGTGCTGCACGGCAACCGCACGTACCTGCTGCAGGACGATCATGGCCAGATCATCGAGACGCATTCGATCTCGGCGGGCCTGGATTACCCGGGCGTCGGTCCGGAGCACGCGTGGCTGAAGGACAACGGCCGTGCGGAGTACGTGAGCGTGACCGACGACGAAGCGCTCCAGGCGTTTCACGATCTCTGCAGGCTCGAAGGCATCATTCCCGCGCTCGAGTCGAGCCACGCGCTCGCCTATGCCGCGAAGATGGCGCCGCGCCTCCCGAAAGACCAGATTCTGCTCGTGAATCTCTCGGGCCGCGGCGACAAGGACATGCATACCGTTGCGGAAAAGTCGGGCATCAAGTTTTGAAGGAGGGAGCACGCGTGAGCTGTGAGGCGGAAGCGATTTAGATGTCGCGAATAGCCTCTACCTTCGAATCGCTTCGACGCGACGGCCGTAAAGCGCTGATTCCTTTCGTCACTGCCGGCGATCCGTCGCCGAAAGCCGCCGTGCCGCTCATGCACGCGCTGGTAGCAGGCGGCGCCGACGTGATCGAGCTCGGCGTTCCGTTTTCCGATCCGATGGCCGACGGGCCTGTCATCCAGCGCTCGAGCGAGCGCGCGCTCAAACATGGCGTTTCGCTGCGGGACGTCATGGGCTATGTCGCAGCGTTTCGCGAGAAGAACACGACTACACCCGTCGTGCTCTTCGGTTACGCAAATCCCATCGAAGCGCTGGGCGCAGAGCGCTTTGCCGAGGAAGCGAAACGCGCGGGCGCGGACGGCGTGCTGATCGTCGACTACCCGCCGGAAGAAGCACGCGGCATGGTGGAGCTTCTCGACGCGCGCGGGCTCGATACGATTTTTCTGCTTTCACCGACGACGACGGAGAAGCGTTTGCAGCAGGTCGCGACGCTCGGGCGCGGGTATCTCTACTACGTTTCGCTGAAAGGCGTGACCGGTGCGGCGCACATCGATCTCGAAGACGTGTCGGCGCGGATCGGCCGCATACGCAAGCACACGACTTTGCCGGTCGGAGTAGGCTTTGGCATTCGCGATCCCGAGACGGCGCGGCGAATCGCGTCCGTTGCGGATGCGGTCGTGATCGGCAGCCGGCTCGTGCAGGAAATCGAAAGTGCGACGGCGGAGAACGTCAATGGGCGTGTGACGGCTTTTCTCAAAGGGGTGCGCGAAGCGATGGACAGAGCGACGGAGGCACGTCCGGCATGAGCTGGCTACAAAAGCTGCTGCCGCCCAAGATCAACCGCGACTCCGGCGGACCGAAGAAGGCTGTTCCCGAAGGTCTGTGGAGCAAATGCGAGTCGTGCGAAGCCGTGCTCTACCGGTCCGACCTCGAGAAGAACTGCTACGTCTGTCCGAAATGCAACCACCACAACCGCATTTCGGCACGGGAACGGCTGGATTATCTGCTCGACCTCGAGGGGCGCTATGAAATCGGGGCCGAGGTGTTGCCGGTCGACACCCTGAAGTTCAAGGACAGCCGTCGCTATACCGAGCGGCTGCAGGACGCGCGCACCGATACGTCGGAAGAAGACGCGCTCGTCGTCATGCAGGGCAGCATCAAGACCATCCAGGTGGTTGCCGCGGCGTTCGAATTCGCTTTCCTGGGTGGATCGATGGGCTCCGTGGTCGGCGAGCGCTTCGTTCGCGGCGTGCAGGTGTGCATCGAGCAGCGCCTCCCGTTCATCTGTATCACCGCAACGGGCGGCGCGCGGATGCAGGAAGGCGTGCTTTCGCTCATGCAGATGGCGAAGACATGCGCTTCGCTCACGCGCCTTTCCCGCGAAAAGCTGCCGTTCATTTCCGTGCTCACGGACCCGACGATGGGCGGTGTATCGGCGAGCTTTGCGATGATCGGAGATGTGGTGATCGCCGAACCGGGCGCCCTCGTGGGCTTCGCAGGCCCCCGGGTGATCGAGCAGACCGTGCGAGAAACGCTGCCGGAAGGCTTCCAGCGCGCCGAGTTCCTGCTCGAGCACGGCGCGATCGACATGATCGCCGACCGGCGCGAGATGCGCGACAAGCTCGCGCATATGATGGCGCTGCTTCTGAAGCTGCCAGCGGCCGCGTAACCCTCTGCAGTGGAGACACTGAACGACTGGCTCGCTTACATCGAGCGCGTGAACCCGCGCGCGATCGAAATGGGGCTGGAGCGTGTCGCAAAAGTACAGCGCGCGCTCGCGCTGAAGCCGGCTTTTCCAATTTTCACCGTCGGCGGGACGAACGGAAAAGGCTCCGCGTGCGCGATGCTGGAAGCGATACTCGGCGAAGGCGGCTACCGCGTCGGCTGCTATACGTCGCCCCATCTGCTGCGCTACAACGAGCGTGTGCGGATCGGGCGCCGCGAAGCGTCCGACGCGGACCTCGTGCGGGCGCTCGCGGTCGTCGAGGCTGCGCGACAGGACACGCCGCTCACGTATTTCGAATTCAGCACGCTCGCCGCGATGTGGCTTTTCGAGCAGCAACGCATCGAGGTTGCCGTGCTCGAAGTCGGGCTCGGCGGGCGACTGGATGCCGTGAACGCATTCGACACCGACTGTGCGCTCGTAATGTCGGTCGCGCTCGACCACATGGATTACCTCGGCGCGACACGTGAAGAAATCGGCCGCGAGAAGGCAGGCATCCTGCGTCCGGGCCGCCCGGCAGTGTGTGCGGACGCCGAGCCGCCGCAGTCTCTGCTCGAACATGCGGCCACGACCGGAGCGCAGCTTCTGCTGATCGGGCGCGACTTCGGGTACGAGGCGGCGCGTGAGCAGTGGCGGTACTGGGGCCCGCGCTCCGAGCGGCACGGCCTGCCGCACCCGGCACTACGCGGCGACTACCAGCTTGCGAACGCGGCGGCGTGTCTCGCGGCGCTCGACGCATTGCACGCGCGCGTGCCGGTGAGCGCGGGCGATATACGGACGGGACTCGTCACCGTAGAAAACCCGGGGCGCTTTCAGGTGCTGCCCGGCCGTCCTGTCGTGGTCCTCGACGTCGCTCACAACCCCGCTGCTGCGGCCGCCCTGTCGCAGAATCTCGCGCGTATGCCGTGCGCCGGCCGCACGTACGCAGTATTTGCGATGTTGGGCGACAAGGATATTCGCGGCGTGGTCGAGGCGCTGAAGCCGCATATCGACGAGTGGTTCGTGAGCGGTATCGAAGCCGCGCGCGGTACGAGCGCCACTTCCATCAGCGAGGAACTTGCGCGCGCGGGGGTGCGCGAAGGCGTTTCCACGTACGGGAATGTGGCTGCAGCGTATACGCAAGCGTGTGATATGGCAGCACAAAATGATAGAATTGTCGTGTTTGGATCGTTCCATACCGTAGCTGCAGTGATGGCGTTGAGAGTCCCTTGGCAAGACCGATAAGCGACGAGGAACTGCAGCTAAAGAAGCGCGCGCGGCGGCGCCTGGTCGGCGCGATCGTGTTGGTGAGCATCGTCGCGGTCGTCTTGCCGATGGTGCTCGACTCCGAGCCCACGCGCGTCGGCCGCAACGTCGACATCCAGATCCCGTCACCCGATTCGGGCGAATTCAAGCCGCAGGCTTCCGGTTCGAGCGCGAGCACTTCAAAGGCAGCTCCCGAGCCGATGCCGAAGCCGGACGTGACGGCGAAGGCCGAGCCTGCCGCAAAGGCCGAGGTTCCCGCGAAGCCGGAGGCGACGGCCGCCGACCAGCCGGATCCCGCGCCATCGGCTCCGGAGCGCACCACTCCCATGGAGACCGCCCAGGCGCCCGCGAAAGCGGCGGCTGCGGATCGGCCGAAAGAAGCGACCACACCGAAAACAGCTGCAAAGAGCTCTGCCTCCGGCAAGAAGGCCGGGAGCGGCTCGAACGGTGCTTACGTCGTCCAGGTGGCGGCGCTCGCGGATCCAGGCAAGGCGAAAGAGCTGGAGAAGCGCATGGCGGGCGCAGGCGTGAAGACCTATACCGAGGTGGTCACGACGAACACCGGCGAAGTCACGCGCGTGCGGGCAGGACCGTACGCGACGCGTGAAGCTGCCGAGAAAGCGCGTGCCCAGCTCAAGAAAGCCGGCCTCGAAGGCAAGATTGTGCCGAAGTAGGTGATGACCATCGATGACGCTGTTCGACTATGCCGTGCTGGCGATCGTGGGTGTTTCGGTGCTGCTGAGTCTCTTGAGAGGTTTCGTCCGTGAAGTGCTTGCGCTGGCAAGCTGGGTGATCGCTTTCCTCGCTGCGAGCCTGCTGAGCGGGGTGGTTGCCGAATGGATGACGCCTGCCATAGCGAACGAGCTGGGAAGAGCCGTCGCGGCGTTTGCCGCGGTGTTCCTGGCGACGCTCGTCGGGATGAGCCTTGTGGCGCTGGCGCTCTCCGGGCTCGTCAGGAAAGCAGGGCTGGGGCTCGAAGACCGGCTGCTGGGCGGCTTCTTTGGTTTTGCGCGGGGCATGGTGATCGTGCTCGTGCTCGTGCTGCTCGGCGGGCTGACTGCCGCTCCGCGCCAGCCGGTGTGGCACGAGGCGATGCTGAGCCCTGCGCTGGAAGCGGCGGCTACGAAAGTAAAACCGTGGTTGCCGCAGGTGTTGTCGAGCAATCTCTCTTACGACTGAGGCGCGGATGTGCGGAATAATGGGTGTAGTGGCTCGCGAGCCGGTTAACCAGCTCCTCTACGACGGGCTGCTCGTCCTGCAGCACCGCGGCCAGGACGCCGCCGGGATCGTCACGGCGAACGGCGCGACCTTCCACATACACAAAGGCCCCGGCATGGTTCGCGACGTGTTCCGCACGCGGGACATGCGCGTGCTCACCGGGCACGCCGGTATTGCGCACACGCGATATCCGACCGCCGGGTCGGCATGGTCGGCGGCGGAATCGCAGCCGTTCTACGTCAATTCGCCTTTCGGGATCGTGCTGGGCCACAACGGCAATCTCACGAATACGGAGCAGCTCAAGAGCGATCTTTTCAGGCTCGATCTGCGGCACGTCAACACGAACTCGGATTCGGAGGTGCTGCTGAACGTGCTCGCGCACGAGCTGCAGGGTGCGTCGACCAACTACAAGCTCGATCCCGCGACCATCTTCGCCGCAGTATCGGGTGTGCACAAGCGCTGCCGCGGCGCTTACGCGGTGGTCGCGATGATCGCGGGATACGGTCTGCTTGCGTTCAGGGATCCGTACGGTATTCGTCCGCTCGTCTTTGGGCGTGCGGAAACGCGGCACGGCACGGAATATCTGGTCGCCTCGGAAAGTGTCGCACTTGACACCCTCGGTTTCGAGCTCGTGCGCGACGTGGGTCCGGGCGAGGCCATCTTCATCGACCTCGACGGCAACTTCTACAACGCGCAATGCGCCGCCAACGCTTCGCTCAATCCGTGCATTTTCGAATTCGTCTATCTCGCGCGTCCCGATTCGGTGATCGATGGAATTTCCGTGTATGAGACGCGGCTGCGCATGGGCGAGAGCCTCGGCGACAAGATCCGTCGCGATTATTCGCATCTCGACATCGACGTTGTCATTCCAATCCCCGATTCGAGTCGTCCTGCAGCGATGCAGCTCTCCAAGCAGTTGAACCTGCCGTACCGCGAAGGCTTCATCAAGAACCGCTACATCGGGCGCACCTTCATCATGCCGGGCCAGGCGATCCGCAGGAAATCCGTGCGTCAGAAGCTGAACGCGATCGGCATGGAGTTCAAGGGCAAGAACGTGCTGCTGGTCGACGACTCCATCGTGCGCGGCACGACGAGCCAGGAAATCGTGCAGATGGCTCGCGAGGCCGGTGCGCGGAAAGTGTTTTTCGCGTCCGCGGCGCCGCCCGTGCGCTTCCCGAACGTCTACGGGATCGACATGCCGAGCCGGGACGAGCTCATCGCGAACGGG
>DASRIK010000732.1:0-3877 GCA_035650035.1 Burkholderiales bacterium
CCAAAAATCGCGGTCCGACCATCCGCCTTCACGATGGCCATGGCGTGGCGGTGACGTATGAGCGGCTGCGAGGGCACGACGAATCCCGTCAGGTACGCGAAGTTCTCGGGCGAGCACGAGATCATTGCGTCGAGTCCCGCGGCCCGCATCGCGTGCAACTGACGATCGACTATTTCTTTACGCATTTACGACTGCCTTAAGCTCACTTTGTATTTCTCGATTTTCGCTTCATCCACCGCAATGCCCATCCCGGGTGCGGTCGGCAGCTCGATCGCGCCATCGACGAACACCATCGGCTCTGCGATCAAATCGTCTTTGTAATACGTGCCCCCGAT
Organism: Burkholderiales bacterium; assembly: GCA_035650035.1. GTDB lineage: Bacteria > Pseudomonadota > Gammaproteobacteria > Burkholderiales > SG8-41 > JAQGMV01. The sequence goes on from DASRIK010000732.1 coordinate 336, forward strand.
GCGTCCTTTCTGATGCTCCGCCGGCGTGGACACCGGTATGACGCAGGAGAGCGTGACCGCAGGCGCCGCCGCCGCGAACTGTACATTCGCGAGATTGCCTACGCCTGTTTCGATCGAGCCGTTCACGTTGCACTGTATTCCGGCCGCGCGACACACCGCCGCAACCTCCATGGCACGATACAGGCCGCCCGGCTTCGTCGTATAGATCGACAAGATATCGATCGCGTGCTGCTCGGCGATCTGGATCGCATCGTGCGCGTTCCACCCCGACTCGTCGGCCATCACGGGCGTATCGAGGGCCCGCGCGACTTCCGCGATGCGCTCGATACCCATGCACGGCTGCTCGGCGTACTTGAGGCGGTACTTCTCCATCTCGCGCAGGATCACCACCGCCTCGCCCGGTGTTTTGTAGCCTTCGTTCGCATCGACGCAGATATCGATGTCGGGACCGGCCGCGTTACGCACCGCGCGAACGATTTCGATGTCCCGCTTCGGATCGACGCCCACTTTGATCTTGATCGTGCGAAAGCCTTCGGCGGCGACCTGTGCCGCTTCCTTTTCCGCTTCCTCGATGGAAATGAGCCCGATCGAATGCGTCACCGGCACCTGCCGTCGTGCACAGCCGCCAAGCAGCATGTGTACCGGAACGCCGAGCGTTTTTCCCGCGAGATCGTATGCGGCGAATTCCACGGCGGCTTTGGCATACGGATAGCCTTTGATCACTGCGTCCATGCGCGCGTGCAGCTCGACGATGTTCGCCGGCTCGACGCCTTTCACTGCGGGGGCAAGATAGCGCTCGATGACGAGCTCTACGATCGCCACGGACTCGCCGAAGTAGCGGCCGAACTCACCGCCCCAGTCCTTGAGGGCGGCGGCTTCACCCCAACCGACGCGGCCGTCCTCGTCCGTCATGCGCGTGAGGATGTAGCGGCCGATCGGCTCCGTCAGACCGGTCCATTTGTGCTCGCGCCGGGTGGGAAGCTGCACCACCACGGTGCTGAGCGATGCAATGCGGCTCAACGACTGCTCCTGATTGATTCTGCCCTCGCCGCTTCAGGGAAAAGGGAGAGCGTGGGAGGTGCTGCTATTTCCTGGGCTCCCCGGCAACCACGTACGCCCACAAGGCCTGGATCTCGTCGGGCTTCAGAACGTCGCCCCAGGGCGGCATCGCATTCTTGCCATGCGTAACGGAATCGACGAACCGGCGCGCATTGTCGCGCGGAAATTCCGTGAGGTCGGATCCCCACGGCGGCCCCATCATGCGCACGCCGTGACACGACTCGCAATGGGTCTTGTAGAGCGCCGAGCCTTTACCGACCTGCTCCGGCGGGAACGTTTTCTTGCCTTCGTTCTGCGGAAACCCGCTCGGGGCGGCGACCATCAGTACGACACTTATCACCACACCGAGCGTTCGTCTCATCGCTAGTTTCGGCCTTTACTGTGGCATCAGCGCAAACGTCCACACCGACCCGCCGCGTGGAACCTTGTCCCCGACGAAACGTGTGATGACGCTGCCGCCGAGTCCGGAGAGCACCGTGACGTACTGCTGCCCCTTGTACGTGTAGGTAATAGGCGGCGCGTTGATACTGGAACCGGTCTTGAATTGCCACAGGGTCTGGCCGGTTTCCTCGTCGAGCGCGATGAACTCGCCAGTCGGCCGTCCCGTGAAGAGAACGCCGCCGCCTGTCGAGAGCACGCTTGCGGCATTCGGAATGCCTCTGATTGGCACTTTCCACTTCGTTTCGCCGGTCAACGGGTTCATCGCGACGTGATAGCCGACGACATCGTCAGGCTTCAGCGTGGGATTGCGCCCTTTGACGGCCGTATTCGGCTCTCCCAGCCGCTGGAACTTGTAGGGGACGTACTGTTGTATGCGCGGCAGATCCCACGTATTCGCGTAGACGAGGCCCGTCTTCGGATTCGTCGCGAAAAGCGTCGCGTTCGTTGCGCGTTGAGGATAGAACGACACCTCCTCGCCCGCTTTCAGACGCTGATAAACGTCCGTCAGCACCGGCCGTCCCGTCTTGAGATCGACGTGCGTTGCCCACGTGACACGGGTCAGCGGATTCGCGGCGATCAGCCTTCCGTTGGTCCGATCGATCACATACAGGAAGCCGTTCTTGTTGCCGTTGATGAGGACCTTGCGCATCTGGCCGTTCACGTTCAGGTCGACGAGCACGTTTTCGTTGCTGCCGTCCGCGTCGTAAACGTCATTCGGCGTGAACTGGTAGAACCACTCGATCTTGCCCGTCTTCGGACGGATGGCGAGCACGCTGTTCGTGTACAGCGCGTCACCGTCGCCGCGATACTTCGAATCGTACGGGCCGGCATTACCGACACCCCAGTAGACGAGATCGAGCTGCGGATCGTACGAGCCCATCTGCCAGGTAGAGCCGCCGCCGGTCTTCCATGCGTCAGTTGTCGCGTCCGCGGTCTTTGGCCAGGATTCATGACCGGGCTCTCCAGGCGCCGGAATGGTGTACGTGCGCCAGAGCTCCTTGCCCGTTTCCGGGTCCCACCCGACAAGGAAGCCGCGCGTCGCGTGCTCTCCGCCTGTCGTTCCGGTGATCAGTACGCCATTGGCAAGCAGCGGCGAATTGACACCCTTGTAGCCTTCCGTATGCTCGGCGAATTTCGACTTCCAGACCTGCTTGCCCGTTTTCATGTCGAGCGCGAGGACGTGCGCGTCGAGCGTAGTGCGATAAAGCCTGCCGTTGTACAGCACCGGGATGCCGCGCATGATCGCGCCGGCGTTCGAGATACGCAGCACCGCGCGATCGTATTCGACCGGCGTGCGCCAGATCTGCTGGCCGGTCCCGACGTCCAGCGCGAAGGTCCAGTTGCCGTTCACGACGTACATCACGCCGTTGTAGATCACGGGCTGCGAAAGCTCGCCCGTGTCCGTCATCGTGTTCGTGCTCCAGACCGGCACGAGGCGCTTCACGTTCGATTTGTTGATCTGGGAAAGCGGGCTGTACATCGGGATGCCCATACCCATACCGAACGTGAGCACGTTGTCCGTATTCTTGCCGTCCGAGAGGTGCTCCTGAAACGTTTGGCCCGAGACGATCCCGCACCACGAGCACAAGAGTGCCGCGAATATCTTTTTCATAATCTCCTCCGTGAACCTGACCGACCCTCGAAAGAACACCCCCGGGTCGGCATTCATACTAATGCCAAGGCTACGGAAAGAAAAGCTTTCCGAGTCCACAGTGCGACGCGCTCAGTCAGGCTTGATGCCGGCCTGCTTCACGACCTTCGTCCACTTCGCGAGCTCCGACTGTATGTAGGCATCGAACTCTTCGGGCGTGTTGCCTGCCGGTTCGAAACCCTGAGCTTGCAACCGCGGCTTCATGTCCGGTGCATGCAGGATCCGCCGTAATTCCGCGTTGAGCTTCGCGATCGTCTCGCGAGACGTCCGGGCGGGTGCGAGGACGCCGTACCAGTTCACGACTTCGTAACCCGGCAGCCCCGACTCGTTCAGCGCAGGAACCTCCGGCGCGGCCGGAGAGCGTTTCAGCGTCGTTACGCCGAGCGCTTTC
>DASRIK010000733.1:0-4630 GCA_035650035.1 Burkholderiales bacterium
GGCAACCGGCTCGCCGACGTAGCGCACACGTTCGGTCGCCAGCACGCGCTGGCGGTACGGTTCGAGCCCCTGAATTTTCGTGGGCCGAAACTCGATCGGCGGAATGTGTGCGACATCGGCTGCAGTCCAGACCGCAACACACGCCGGATGGGCGCGGGCGGCGCTGCTATCGATCGAAAGGATCTTCCCGTGGGCATGGCTCGACCGTACGACCCGCATGTAGAGCTGGTGCGGGAAGGACACGCTTGCGGCGTAGCGTCCGCGACCCGTGACGAGCGGCAGGTCTTCGAGGCGCGGGACCGAACGCCCGACCCATGTCTTCTTTGGCGGCGATCCGAAACCCGAAGCGTCCATGGTTTACCGCGTCGCGGAACGCGCGCGCATTTCGGATGCCGCCGCGCGCACCGCTTTCACGATGTTCTTATAGCCGGTGCAGCGGCAGAGGTTCGCCGAGAGGGCTTCGCGTAGCGCGTCGTCCGCGATGTCCGGTTCCCGTTCGAGTATGCTCACCCCGAGCATGAGAAAACCCGGCGTGCAGAAACCGCACTGAAGCGCGTGATGCTCGATGAACGCGCGCTGGAGCGGATGGAGCTCTTCGCCGTTCGCCAGGCCTTCGACCGTGCGAATGTTCCGCCCTTGGGCCTGGACGGCAAACATGAGGCATGCCCGCACCGGCTCGTCGTCGACCAACACCGTGCAAGATCCGCAGATACCGTGCTCGCAGCCGGAGTTGGTGCCAGTGAGGCCGCATTGGTCGCGCAGCGTATCGGCGAGTGTGCGCCGCGGCTCGACGCGCACGGCGTATTGCGCGCCGTTCACCGTGAGAATGATGTCCGTTTCGTTGCTCATGCCTGTTTCTCCGCGGCTTCGAGCGCGCGCCTGACGACTGCGCGCACCACGTCGCGTTTATACGCCGCCGCCTCGGGCTGTTCCTCGATCGGCTGTACGGCCTCGCTCGCACGCGCGGCGGCGTATGCAAACGTCTGCGCATCGGGCGGTTGGCCTTGCAGCACGGCTTCGGCTTCTCTGATCCGCTGCGGCTGACTTTCGACGGCGCCGACCCCGACGCGCGGCTCGACGATCACGCCGCCTTCGATGCGATACGTGGCCAGGGCCATCGCAATCGCGAAATCGCCCGCGCGGCGATTGAATTCATTGAAGCCCCAATGCGTATCAGCTGCAGGCAGCTGGAGACGCACTTCGGTCAACAGTTCGTCGGGCCGGAGCGCGGTGGTCATGATCCCTTTGAAGTACCCCGGCTCAGCGACCGTGCGCACGCCGCGGGCGCTGTGCGCGATCATCGTCGCGCCGAGCGTCGCCGCAACGAGGCACCACTCCGAAGCCGGATCCGCATTGGCGATGCTGCCGCAGAACGTGCCCCGGGTGCGGATGGGGTAATGGGCGACATGCCTGGCAATCCGCGAGAGTAAGCGGCCTAAGGGTCCATCGACGACCGGGCGGTCAAAAGCGGCGTGACGCACGCAAGCCCCGATACGCAGCGTGCCATCACGGACTTCGAGCCGGCCAAGATCTGCAATCCCGTTGATGTCGACGAGGTGCGCGGGCTGTGCCAGCCGCAGCGCCATGGCGGGCACGAGGCTTTGTCCGCCGGCGATGACCCGGCCATCCTGAGAAGCTACCGACGCGAGCGTGGCGACAGCCTCCTCGACAGTTCGCGGCGCGTGGTAGACGAAGGCGCTGGGCTTCATTGTAAAAAAAGTTGGAAATGTTCATGTATTTTAGACAGAAGGCGTTTCCGAATGGAATAATGAGTCCGGGACGCGAGACTCCATAACAGCTCAATAGCGTTCGAGGAGGCGCATCGCACGATGCAGGCACGGAGCGATTTCAAATGGGCGACGATCGCGCCATCCGTCGCGCTGACCGCCTATCTTGCGATCGTCCCGCTGGGGTTCCTGCTCTGGCAAAGCTTCTTTACACCCCGGACGGCAGCGAAGATCGCCGAGTTCACGCTCGATAACTACCGCGTCGCCTACACCAGCGCCGAGACGGCGCGCCTTTTCGTGAACTCCGTGCAATACGCCGCCGGCTCGGCGGTTTTCGCCTTCTGCGTCGGTGCGCTCCTCGCGTGGATGAACGAGCGCACGAACACCCCGTTCAAGACGCTCTTCTTCGCGCTTGCGCTCATTCCGCTGATCATCCCGGGCATCCTGTTTACCGTGTCCTGGATCTTCCTCGCGAGCCCGAAGATCGGGCTGATCAATCTCGCGCTGCAGCGGCTGTTCGGCACCGATTTCGTTTTTGTCGACATCTACTCCATCTGGGGCATGATCTGGGTGGACGGCCTGCACTACTCGCCGATGGCCTTTCTGCTGATGACCGCGGCCTTTCGGTCGATGGATCCGGCGCTCGAGGAGTCCGCGATGATGAGCGGCGCGGGCGTACTTCAGACCGCATGGCGCATCACGCTCAAGCTCGCGTATCCCGCGATTGCCGCTACGCTCCTCATCCTCTTCGTGCGTTCGATCGAGTCGTTTGAAGTGCCGGCTCTGCTCGGTCTGCCCGTGGGGATCCACGTCTTCACGTCGTCGATTTACCAGGCGATTCACCAGTACCCGAGCCAGATCGGGCTTGCCTGCGCGTATGCCATGACGCTTCTTCTGATCACGACGGGTGGCATCTACTTCCAGTCGCGGGTGTCACAGCGCGGAAGCAAGTACTCGACGATCACGGGAAAAGGTTTCCGGCCGCGTCCGATCGATCTCGGCAGGTGGCGCTACTTCACCGCGGCCGTGTTTGTCCTGTACCTGCTGCTGATCGTCGTGCTCCCCTTCCTGGTGCTGGTCTGGTCCTCGCTTCAGAAGTTCTACGCGCCGCCGTCGCTCGCCGCGCTCCAGAACGTCACGCTCGACCCGTACAGGTTCGTGTTCGGTCATGCGCCGCTCGCGGCGTCGGTCTGGAACACGCTCCTGCTTGCGACGGGCAGCGCGACGGTCATCATGCTCGTGACCTCGGTCATCTGCTGGATAACGGTGAAGACGAAGCTCCCGGGACGCTGGCTCCTGGATACGCTCGCTTCGGTGCCGCTCATGCTGCCGGGCATCGTGCTGGGGCTTGCGATCCTGATCTTCTACCTGAACTTCAAGATAGGCGTATACGGTACCCTCTGGATCCTCTTCATCGCGTATCTCACACGCTTCCTGCCGTACGGCATGCGCTACAACACGACTTCGATGCTGCAGATCCACAAGGAGCTCGAAGAGTCGGCGCAGATGAGCGGCGCGTCGTGGCTCACAACTTTTCGCCGGATACTCCTGCCGCTGCTGAAGCCCGGGCTCATCGCGGGCTGGATTTATATCGTGATCGTTTCGACGCGCGAGCTCTCCACGTCTATCTTGCTGTACAGCCCCGGCACGGAAGTCGTGTCGATCGTCATCTGGGAGCTGTGGGAAAACGGCCAGTATGTCGAGCTGTCCGCTCTCGGGGTGCTATTCATCATGGCGCTGTTCATATTGGTCATGGTGGCGCAGCTCGCCGGGCGCAGCTTCGGCGTCAAAGAGGCACACTGAACAATCGCCTCCCGCCATGCTCAAAGTCCACCAGCTCTGCACCGAATACACCGACGCGCGCGGACGCGTGGTGAAAGCCGCACAGGACGTGAGCTTCGAAGTGCCGAGCGGCAAGCTTTTCACGCTGCTCGGCCCAAGTGGCTGTGGGAAAACGACGACCCTTCGATCGATTGCAGGCCTCGAGCGGCCTCGATCGGGCGAGATCACGGTGGATGACTCGGTAGTCTACTCGTCGTCGACGAACGTTTTCATCGCACCCAATCGGCGTGACTTCGGGATGGTATTCCAGTCGTACGCGATCTGGCCGCACATGAACGTGTACCAGAACGCAGCGTTTCCCCTCGAAGTGAGGCATCGCAACCATAGCCGTCAAGAAATACGCGAAAAAGTAATGCGCGTACTCGAAACCGTCGGTCTTGCGGCGCTCGCCGACCGCGAGGCCACGGGACTCTCGGGCGGACAGCAGCAGCGGCTCGCGCTCGCACGCGCCCTCGTGATGGAGCCCAAGCTTCTGCTTCTGGACGAGCCGCTCTCGAACCTCGACGCCAAGCTTCGGGAACGCATGCGTTTCGAATTGAAACGCCTGCAGCAGGAGCTCGGCTTGACCACTGTGTACGTCACGCACGACCAGTCCGAAGCACTCGCACTGTCGCATCAGATCGCGGTCATGAACGAAGGCCGCATCATGCAGATCGGCGCGCCGCGCGATATTTACGAGCGGCCGGCGAACAGGTTCGTCGCGGACTTTGTCGGCACCACGAACTTCATCGAAGCGACAGTCGCTTCCGGTCTGAACGGGGCCGGGCACTACCGGATGCAGACCGCATTAGGCGAGCTCGTGGCACGCTCGGTCGCGCCTCTTTCCAACGGCGAGCATGCGCTCCTTTCGGTGCGGCCCGAAGACATCCAGCTTTCGCAGATACGCCCCGATGGAGTCAACGTCTGCGAAGGCATCGTGCACGCGAAGGTGTTCCTGGGCGAGTATCTGGACTTCCAGGTGAGCGTGGGGGAACGCATCCTTCTCGCGCGGGCTCATCCTTCCATCACTACGGGCGTCGGCGAAAGGACTTACGTGTACGTTCCGCCGGAGAAATGCATTG
>DASRIK010000734.1:0-10799 GCA_035650035.1 Burkholderiales bacterium
AGGTAGCGGCGCCGGATCAGGGGCGAGAAGGCCGCGCGCAACGCAGCCGGAAAAAGCCAAGTACGAAAAGGGACCTCGAGATGAGCTCTAGTAAAAGGACAGCGCGCCGGAATGCCCTCGCATGTATGGTTTTGCGGCGCGCAGTGTTGGTCGCGGCGTTCGCGTGCGCAGGCGCGGCCTCCGCGCAGGACTATCCCGTGCGCCCGATTCGCCTGGTCGTTCCGTTCCCGGCCGGGAGTGCCCCCGATCACATCGCCCGCATCGTCGGCGAGCATATGCAGAAGACGCTCGGCCAGAACATCGTGATCGACAACCGCCCCGGTGCGCAGGGTCTCATCGGCGCGACCGAAGCGATGCGCGGGTCGCCGGACGGTTACACGCTCTTCGGCGGCAGCAATACGACCATGGCGGCGAATCCGAGTCTCTTCAAGAAGCTGCCGTACGACCCGGTGAAGGACTTCGCGCCCGTTACACGCTTCATCACATCGGCGCTCATGCTGGTCGTGCGAACGGACTTCCCCGCGAAGACCGTTCCCGAGTTCATCGCACATGCGAAAGCGCGTCCCGGCCAACTTTCGGCAGGCTATGCATCGGCAGGCATGCAGGTCGCGATCGCGGAATTGAAATCACTCGGCGGGGTGAGCGTCCTCGAAGTGCCGTACAAGGGCGTGCCGCAAGCGGTGACGGATGTGCTGGGCGGCCAGATCGCCTTTACCTTCGCCGACTCCGCCGTGGCGCTCACGCAGGCGAAGGGCGGCAAGATTCGCCTCCTGGCTGTCACATCCAGAAATCGCACCAAGCTCGCGCCTGATGTGCCCTCGATGTCGGAATCCATTCCAGGCTTCGACGTGAGCGTATGGAATGGACTTTTCGCGCGCGCGGGGACACCGCGCCCTGTCATCGACAAGCTTTACGACGCCGCCTACAAAGCCCTGACATCGCCAGACGTTGTCGAGAAGCTGCATCTGGTCGGTCAAGAGCCGGCGCCGATGAAGCCCGATGAATTCCGCGCCTTCATGTTGGCTGAGATCAAGAAGTGGGCCGTGCAGATCAAGAAAGCCGGCATCCAGCCCGAGTGACGATGACACAGCCGCGCAAACGCATCGCGGTTTTCTCCGGCCCGACTGCGACGATCCAGAACACTGCTCCGCTCGTCACGAGCAACAAGGCGCGCGAAAAGCACGGCCTTCCGCTGCTGACGAGACCCGACGGCGCGCCGATCCGATACGATCTTTTGCGCCCTCAGCGCCTCGCGCTGCCGGTGACGGTGTACGTGCGTCAGTTCAGCGCTCACCCGCTCGAGCGTGACGCGGCCGAGCTCTACGCGCCGCCCGACGGCTACATCGGCGCGGATGGCACGTTTCGTGTGACGCGCACGAGCGATGAGGACGTGCCTGTCTACGAAGTGACGCTCACGCCGGAAGACGGCCTCTACATGCTGCCTTACATGGCGCGACAGGCTAACGGGAACGCATGGGAGGACGACACGGCGTACCCCGGGGCGCCCGAATCGCTTGCGCGGCAGCCGTTCTATCCCGACGCATCGCGGTTGTTCGAAGAGATCGATCGATTCGGGGCGGGCGAAGTGAGCGGGGTGAACAACCTGCTCGGCGCCAAAGCAGACTACGACTTCGTGCGCGTCGTGCCGTCGGGCGGGTACAAGCGGGGATTACCGGAGCGGGAGCGAACGGATACAGGTGAGGGGGACATCGCGCCGGAGCGCTTTGGCGAGGATTTCTTCGGATACCGGCCATTTCATCTCTGGCGCGACCCGCCGCGGCACGTGCTCGCACGCATCACGAACATCGTGCAGGCGGCGATGGACAGCGGCCAGTACGCTGGCGGCGTCTGGCTCGAGGGCAGCCCGAACATCGAAGACACGCTGATGTGGCTGAACCTCCTCATAGACACCACGCTTCCCATTTGCGGCAACTCGTCCCAGCGCCCGCACGGCAGCATCGGCAACGATGGCGATCACAACATCGTCGATTCGGTCGAATGGATATTGTCCGAAGCGTGGAAGGACGAGAGCGGATGCAACGCCGCCGGCGTGGTTGCCGTTCTCGATCAGCTCATCTATACCGCGCGCGACGTTCAGAAGGGCGATGCACGCCCGGGCGGATACGTCGCGACCGGCGGACACGGCGGCATCATCGGCAGCATGGGCCATCCACCCGGCGGCCCGGCGCTCACGTTCGTGCCGACGCGACGACACACGTTCAAGTCGGACGTGAATGTCCGGCGGCTTCCGCGAAGCGTCCCGGGCGTGTGCCGGGTCGCGGGCAAACTTGCGCACGTGCCCGTGACTGTGAAGGACGAAGAAGGACAGTTGCTCGCGGAAGCGCTGCCGCGCGTGCGGTTCGTCAAATCGGCGCGCTACCTGCCGGATTCGACGGAGCTCGGGAGCGAAAGCGAAGTCGAGATCCGCGCGCGCATCGAGCGAAACCTCATCGATGCGCCGCTTTCAGGATTCGTCGCGGAAGCACAGGCCGGGAACGGCAAGCTCGTGCGTCCCATCGACGCGGCGCTCATCGAAGCCGTTTTCCACGGCATGCCGGTGGTGCGTGTCGGTCGCGGCAACGCGGAAGGCTTGATCCCGCGCAATCGCGACGGTCTCACCATCGGCGGCAGCAATCTCACCGCAACGAAAGCGCGTATTTTGCTGATGGCCGCGATGATGAAGCTCGGTTCTCTGCCGCCTGCTGCCGATCCGCGGCGTCCCACGGGCGAGGAAATCGCAGCCGTCCGCGCGAAAGTAGCCGAGTATCAGGCGATATTCGAGACGCATTGACGAGGCACTAGCCCATCCACTGAAGCACGGGTGCGGCGGCTTCTTCCAGCCTACGGCGAACCTGAGGATAAGCTCGGATCGCGTTGGGACGCCAAAGCAATCAGACTTTCCCCAGCGCGCGCAAAATCCGCTCTGGCGTAAAGGGGTACGTCGTCAGTCGCGCGCCAAGCGCTTTCAGCGCATCGTTGAGCGCATTCATCACAGCGGCCGCGGCGCCTGCTGTTCCTGCTTCGCCCGCGCCTTTCGCACCGAGCGCGGATGTCGCCGTGGGTGTGCACGTGTGCCCGATCGCGATGTCCGGCATCTCGAATGCCATTGGTACGAGATAGTCGATCAAGCTCCCGTTCAGGAGCTGCCCTTCCGCGCTGTAGAGGCATTCCTCGAAAAGCGCCGCGCCTATGCCCTGGACTGCACCGCCACGCAGTTGTTCATCGACGAGGAGCGGATTCACGACCGTGCCGCAGTCGTCCACGATCCAATGCCCGAGTAGCTTCACGAATCCGGTGTCGACGTCGACCTCGAGATGGCTCGCCTGGATGCCGTTCGTGAAAATGCCCGCGTACGTTTTCTGTGCGTAGCTGCGCGTCACCGCGAGCTCGGGTTGATAGTCGCGCGGCACTTTGTCGGTGCGAAAGTACGCCGTGCGCGCGACGTCCTCGAGCGTCATCACGAGATTTCCAGTGCTCGCCTCGACCACGTTGCCGTCGCGCACGTCGTACATCGACGCTTCGGATTCATTCAGCCGTGCGACGAATGCGAGTATGTTCGCACGCAGTGCCCGTCCGGCCTGCAGCACCGCTTCGCCGCCGATACCCGTGCCACGGGACCCGAAGTTGCCGCCGCCGTACGGTGTTGCATCGGTATCGCCGAGCTGCACTTTCACGCGTTCGATCGGCACGCCCACGGCGCTAGCCGCAATCTGCATCGCGGCTGCGTGTGCGCCCTGCCCGAACTCGGTGACACTCGCCGCTACCGCGAGAGTGCCGGTTGCGGTGAGCTTCACGGTGCAGGCGTCCTGCGCCGCGATAGAGGCGCCGCCCTGACCGTAGGTCGCGGAAGACGGATTCGAGCTTTCGACAAAGCTTGCGAGCCCGATCCCGCGATAAATGCCGCGCGCACGCAATGCCGACTGCTCCTCGCGTAACCGCGCGTAATCCATGAGCGCGAGGAGCTTCTCGAGGGCTTCGTGCTGCGAGAGCCGCTCGATGTCGACACCGGATGGTGTGCGGTACGGATGCGCGTTCGCAGGCACATAGTTACGGCGCCGGAACTCCGCGGGATCGATTGCAAGGGCGTCTGCGGCGAGATCGATGAGCCCTTCGGTGACACTGCAGGCGATCGGGTGACCCACAGCACGGTATTGTCCGTACATCGCTTTGTTCTGGAACACCGCACGGCTGCGGGCACGATATGCCCCGTGGCGGTAGGGTGCGCCTACGAGGTTCGAGATCTGCACGTTTTCGTTGACGCCGCCGCGGGGATAGATTGCGTAAGGTCCGATGCCGCAGATGTCGTCCACGTCGATCGCGAGGATCTCACCGGCAGCGGTGAGCGCCATCCGTGCTTTGACACGATGGCCGCGCGCGTGACAATCGCCGACAAATGATTCCAGCCGATCCGCGACGAATTTGACGGGCCGGTCGAGCATGAGCGCCGCCGCGATCGCCGCCACCTCGTCGCCGTAGGTGTGAATCTTCAGGCCGAAGCTGCCGCCCACGTCGGGTGCGATGACACGCACCTGCGTCTCCGGCAACCCGAAATGATGCGCGACGATCCACTGCATCATGTACGGCACCTGAGTCGAGTGCCAGACGGTGAGCTGGTTTTCCGCTGCATTGAAAGCGGCGAGGATCGCGCGCGGTTCGAGCGAGACATGCGTATGGCGCCCAGTCTCGAAAGCCGCCTCGACGATGCGGCCGGCTCGCGCGAAAGCGGCATCGACGTTTCCGGTGTCGATCAGCCGCTCGTAGCAGAGATTGTTGCCGAGCTCCGCGTGGATCACAGGTGCGTTTTCATCCAGCGCGCCCTCGGGGTCGGTCACGGCCGGCAGCTCTTTCCATTCGACGTCGACGAGCTCAGCCGCATCTTCAGCGAGTGCGCGCGACTCCGCCACCACGATGGCTACCGGCTCGCCCTGCCACAGCGCGCGGTCGATCGCGAGCGGATATTGCGGCGCCGAACGCATGCCTTTGAGATGCGCGAGCACGCCGGCATACGGCTTGACGATGCGCGCGAGGTCCGCGCCGGTGTAGACCGCGAGCACGCCTTCCGCGCTGCACGCGCGAGCGGCGTCGATCCTGACGATACGCGCGTGGGCATACGGGCTGCGCACGAAAGCCGCGTGGACAAGCCGCGGGAGCTGGATATCGTCGAGGTACTGACCGCGCCCGGCAATGAGACGCTTCGCGCCTTCGCGCGGAAGCGCTGCCCCGATGTAGCCGCTCGCCGGCTCGCGCGTGCTCATGCCGAACGCGCGTCGCTGCGTTCGCGGCACACGGCTGCAATCGCGTCGACGATCGCGTGATAACCTGTGCAGCGGCAGTAGTTACCGGCGATATGTGCGCGTATGGCAGCGCGATCGGCCGCCGGATTGCGCCCGACGAGCTCGGCGGCGGCGATCAGCATGCCGGGCGTGCAGTAGCCGCATTGCGCGGCATTGCGCTCGTGAAAGGCGTGCTGAAGCGCTCCGACGTGCGCATCACCTGCAAGGCCTTCGATGGTCTGGACCTCTCCTCCGTCTGCCTGGACCGCAAGAACGAGGCAGCCACGCACGATTTCGCCGTTCAGGCGCACGGTGCACGCGCCGCATACGCCATGCTCGCAGCCCAGATGCGAGCCGGTGAGCCCCAGCGCTTCGCGCAGGAAATCGACGAGGTGCTGCCGTGCGGGCACAGTCCGGCGAACGCCACTGCCGTTCACGTTGAGTGCGATCTCGATGCGTTCGCGTGCTTCAGCGGTCATAACGGGCTTTCTGCGTGCGCCGCGAGCTTTGCTATCGCGCGCGCGGTGAGCACGCGTGCGAGATGCATTTTGGTCGCGGCTGTCTGATAGAGGTCGCCCTCGGGCGCGAGATCGTGCTCGAGTGCAGCCTGCGCGGCCCTCACTACAGTGTCCGAATAGCTTTCGCTTTCAAGCGCCGCGCACGCGCCAGTCGCAAGTCGCGGCGCAGGCCCAAGGCCGAAAAATGCCAGCCTCACGTCGTGAAAACGTTTGTCCTCGTAGCGAGCGTGCGCAGCGATACCCGCAATTGCATAATCGCCGTGACGGCGCGCAAGCTCGAGAAATGCACTGCGCAACGTCGGCTGCGCGATGGGGAATTCACCCGCGATCACGATCTCCCGCGGTTCGAGTGCGGTCTCGTATAAGCCTCTGAAAAACGCGTGCGCGGGAATGCGCCGCTCGGCATGGCGGCTCGCGACGACGATGCTCGCGTCGAGCGCAACACAGCACGCAGGAAGCTCAGCCGCGGGATCGGCGAACGCGATGCTGCCGCCGAAGGTGCCGCGATTGCGGATCGCCGGGTGGGCAATGTGCGGCATCGCCTGCGCGATGAGCGGCGCGTGTCGTGCGATGTCGGGCGAGTGTTCGACCGTGCGATGCCGCGTCAAGGCACCGATGCGAAGCACGCCGCCGCCGAGCGTGATACCGGCGAGCTCGTCGAGGCCGTTGATATCGATGAGCACCGCGGGGGGCGCAAGCCGAAGGTTCAGAGCGGCAAGCAGACTCTGGCCGCCCGCAAGGAGGCGCGCGTCCTCGCCATACCGATCCAGTGCGTCGAACACTTCGGCGAGCGACGCGGGCTTTACGTACGCGACGGGAGGGGCTTTCACTGCGCTGGAAGGAAGGGAAACCGCGTGCTAACTTACAAGCGCGACCACGCCGGGTCAAGATAGCCTGCGGCGGACATCGCGCAGGCGATTCGAGGAGGAAGCGCCATGAACCGCGGCTTGCACACACGAGTACCGTGCATCGTGCTCACGATCCTTGCTGCAGGTCCGATCGGGTCGCTGACGGTGCTATCCGCGGTACACGCAGCGTCCAAAGCGACGGCGCAGATTCCCGCGACCCGCGAACCGCAGAACTATCCCACGAAACCGATCCGCGTCGTAGTCGCATTCGCCGCGGGCGGCGCGCCCGACACGTTCGCGCGGCTTATCGGCCAGAAGCTCTCGGAGCAGGTGGGCCAGGCGGTTATCGTGGATAACCGCCCCGGTGCAACGGGGAATATCGGCGCCGAGATCGTCGCCAGGGCTGCGCCCGACGGCTACACGCTTTTCCACGCGACGCTGTCGCTCGCGATCAGCCCATCCTTTTACCGCACGCTCGCGATCGATCCGCTGAAAAGCTTTGCGCCGATCACGATGCTCGCCTCCGTGCCGCTCGTGCTCGTCGCGCATGCAAGCCTGCCCGTGCAGAGCGTGCGCGATCTGATCGCATATGCGAAGGCGAATCCGGGGAAGATCCAGTACGCGTCAGTGGGCGTTGGCAGTCCGCAGCACGTTTCGGCGGAGCTGCTTCAGGGCGTCACGGGCGCGAAGCTCCTGCACGTTCCGTACAAAAGCGGCGGCGCCATGGCTGCCGCAATGCTCGGCGGCGAAGCACAGCTCGGACTGCCCGCGATTGCACCGGCGCTGCCTCACGTGAAAGCGGGAAAGCTTCGTGCCATTGCAGTCACGGCGGTAAAGCGCGCCGCAGCGCTGCCTGACACGCCGACTTTTGCGGAAGCGGGATTCGGCAGGATGGAAGCGGATAACTGGAACGGGCTGCTGGCCCCGGCAGGTACACCAAAGCCGCTGATCGAGCGACTGCACCACGAGGTCACGCGCGCTGCGCGCAGTCGCGAAATCGCGGAGCAGTTCGCGCGTCAGGGCGCTGAAGTGAGCTTGAGCACGCCCGAAGCGTTCGCCGCGACGCTCAAGGCCGAAGTCGAGAAATGGGGCAAGGTCGTGCGTGCGGCAGGAATAGAACCGCAGTGAGATGTCGTCGCGCGTCTAGGTCAGTGTGACGAACGTGCGCTGCCTAGATGACAATCGCTCGTGCCCGCTGGTGTTCCGCACGCGATGCGGCGTCGACTTGAACCAGCCTCCCGTCAGTCGATCGGGCATGTCGCCGATGTTGCACACGAGTGTTCCGGCAATCGGCGGCGCATCGATCCATCCGCCAGGAGTCCGTACCTGCAGGCCGCCGTGCTCATCCTGCGCGAGCAGCGTGAGCAATCCGTAGTCTGTGTGCTCGCCGACACCCCACTGTCGGTCGTCCGGGGAATGTTTTGGCGGATAGCGGAAGATGCGGAAGAGCACGGTAGGCCTCATGCTTCGACCGGATTCACTTTGCCAGATAACGCGACAGATCCGGCGAGCGCCGGTGCCAGTCCGTGACACGCTGGTAGGCGTCGGCGACGCGTAAAAGCAACGGTTCCGAAAACGGCCGGCCCATCAGCTGAAACGCCACGGGCAGACCATTCGACGAGAATCCCGCAGGTACGCTCAAGGACGGGATCCCGAGGAAGTTGGCAGGCCGGTTGTTCCGCGATATTCCCTGGACACGTGGGATGTCGCCAGGCGAGCGCGGCATGGCCTCGGCGATCGTCGGCACCGGCTTCGAGTACACCGGCGCGTGCAGAAGATCGACCCGGCCGAAGACCGCATCGATGAACTCGCGTACGAGCCGCGGGCGCGCCATCTGTGCTTCGAGGTAACTCGCCGCCGAGATGACGAGGCCCGGCTCGATGGCGCCCCGCCAGATCGAGTAGTCCTGCGGCCTCTCGCGCAGCCATTTCCCGTGCACGGCAGCGACCTCGGGCTGCGAGATCACGTTGGACAAGTCGAGGAGGCGCTGCGGGTCAGGCACGTTGAGCTCGACCAGGCGCGCACCAACCGACTCGAGCGCTTTAAGGCTTTCCTGCATGCGGCGGCGCACGTCGGCGCTCGAATTCTCGTAGTAGTAGTTCTTCGGGACCCCGATCCGGAGGCCTTTCACATTCCCCGTGAGCTCTTTCTCGTAGTCGGGCACGCGCTCGCTGCTGCAGGTGGAATCGTTTGGATCCGCCCCCGCGATCACGCGCATGAGGCGCGCGCAGTCGCGCACGGTGCGCGCAAGCGGCCCCACGTTGTCGAGGGACCACGAGCGCGGCAGCACGCCGAAGCGGCTGACACGGCCGTAGGTGGGCTTCAATCCGACGACACCGTTGAACGCCGCCGGATGGCGTATCGATCCGCCCGTGTCCGACCCGAGCGAGCCGTAGCACAGGCGGGCCGCTACGGCGACGCCCGAGCCGCTCGACGAGCCTCCGCTCACGTGCTGCACGTTCCAGGCGTTCCGGCAGTCCCCGAAGTGCTCGTTGTGTCCCGTCGGATTACCGGCGAACTCCGACATGTTGAGCGTCCCCAGCCAGATCGCCCCTGCGGCCTGCATGCGCTCGATCACCGTCGCGGTGACTCGAGGCCGATAGTCGCGCAGGATCTTCGCTCCACCGGTCGAGATGTGCCCCTTGCGGTAGAAGAGGTCCTTGTGAGCGAGCGGCACACCGTGCAGGAGACCGACCTTCGCACCGCGCGCGAGCGCGCGATCCGCGGCCCGTGCTGCCTTCAACGCGCCATCCGCCTCGATCGAGATGAAGCAGTTCAGGTGAGGCTGAAGGCGCTCTGTACGTTCCAGGCATGCACGTGTCGCCTCGTACGAGGAGACCGTTCGTTTGCGGATCGCGGCGGCAAGCTCGGTCAGGCCGAGGTCGAGAATGTCATCGTTCATCGTCGCGGGGAGGGCGTCTGGAGCTGCGCGAGGACCGATGCGAAACGCGCAGGCTCGTCGTTGAAATCGCTTTCTTCTGCCGCGGCGAGCGCGGCGTTGTTGAGACGCTCGAGGTTTGGCGCAAGCGCCTGCGCGACCGCCGGAGTGATCCTGGTGCCTCTCAGTGTCAGCGAGATCGATGCGAGCAGCTCGGCCGTAACCATTGTCTTGCGCCTGTTCTTCTTCATCGCGTGCCTTTTCAAATCAGGTCGTGGTGTAACCTAACATAATCGTACGATCACGCGTGCGATCGAGCCATCCACGGAGCTACGCCATGCACATGAGGACTGTCCTGCACACCGGATCGCTATTCCTTGCCTTTGCCGTGCTTCAGATGGACCACGCATTCGCGCAGACGTATCCGGCAAAGCCGGTTCGAATCATCGACGGCTTCGCGCCTGGCGGCTCGTCGGACATCGTTGCGCGCGTGATCGCGCCGAAGTTCCAGGAAAGCCTCCACCAGCCATTGATCGTCGACAATCGCGCGGGCGCGCAGGGCATCATCGGCGCGGACGCGGTGGCGAAGGCCGCGCCCGACGGCTACACGCTCTTCGTGATGACCGGTACGCATACGGTGCATCCGGTGACCTACCGGAACATGCCCTACGAGTTCCCGAAGGCGTTCGCACCGATCGCGCTCACCTCGAGCATCTCCCAGGTCTTGGCTGTGCATCCGTCGGTGCCGGTGCGCACGGTGAAGGAGCTGATCGCGCTCGCGAAGACGAAACCGGGGCGGCTCAACTTCGGCGCAGGCGGTACGGGTCCACAGATGACGGGGGAGCTCTTCAACAGCATGGCTGGCACGAAGATCACGTTCGTCGGCTACAAGGGCGGGGCGCCGGCGGTGCTGGCAACGGTGATGGGCGAAGTGGATGTCACGTTCGCGACGATGCCCACCGCCGTCGCGTATGTTCGAAATGGCAGACTGCGGGCGCTGGGCGTATGCACGGCCAAGCGTTCGGTGGTGCTACCTGACGTGCCGACCGTTGCCGAAGCCGGCCTGCCCGGCTACGAATCGACCAACTCTGTGGGCATACTCGCCCCGGCCGGCACGCCGCGCGACATCGTCGCGAAGCTTCATCAGGAGATCACCCGCATCCTCGCGCTGACCGATGTGCGGGACCGCCTTCTCGTGGCAGGCATCGAGCCCGCGCCACCGATGACGCCGGAGCAGTTCGGCGACTATCTCCGCGCGGAGGTCGTGAAGTGGGGCAAGGTC
>DASRIK010000735.1:0-3231 GCA_035650035.1 Burkholderiales bacterium
AGGCAGCCAATCCCATCAATCTCTACGGCGCCACCAAGCTCGCTTCGGACAAGCTGTTCGTCGCCGCCAACAACATCGCGGGAGGTCACCGAACCCGTTTCGCCGCGGTCCGCTACGGCAATGTCGTGGGCTCGCGCGGCTCGGTCGTGCCATTTTTCCGCCAGAAGATCGCCGAAGGCAGCGATCATCTGCCGATCACGGATGAGCGCATGACCCGGTTCTGGATCACGTTGCAGCAGGGTGTGGATTTCGTCCTGAAGAATTTCACGCGCATGCACGGCGGCGAAATCTTCGTTCCGAAGATCCCTTCGGTGAAAGTCGTGGATCTGGCGCGAGCCATGGCGCCGCAACTGCCGCAGCGAATCATAGGTATCCGGCCGGGCGAGAAACTTCACGAGGTCATGTGCCCGGCGGACGACTCGCATCTCACGCTCGAATTCGACGACCACTACGTCATCAAGCCGACGATCCAGTTCGCCGGCGTGGTGGATTTCTCGCGCAACCGCCTTGGTGAGCGCGGCAATCCGGTCGAGCAGGGGTTCGATTTCCATTCGGGCAAGAACCCACGGTTTCTCTCCACCGAGGAAATCCTCAGCATGAACGCGCTGGTGGAACAGTCATGATTCCCTACGGACGCCAGGAGATTACGCAGGCAGACATCGATGCGGTCGTCGATGTGCTGCGCTCGGACTTTCTGACACAGGGCCCCGCCGTGCCCCGCTTCGAGCGCGCGCTCGCGGAGCGCACCGGCGCTCGCCACGTCGCCGCAGTAAACAGTGCGACTTCGGCATTGCATATCGCCTGCCTCGCGCTCGGCCTTTCGCCGGGCGATCGGTTGTGGACCGTGCCGAACACTTTCGTGGCTTCTGCGAATTGCGCCCGCTACTGCGGGGCGGATGTCGACTTCGTCGACATCGACCGCGAGACGTGGAACATGAGTACTGCGCGGCTCAGCGACAAACTGGTTGCCGCCAAGCGTGCCGGGACACTGCCAAAGATCGTCGTACCCGTACATTTCGGCGGGCAGCCTACCGAGCAGGAAGCCATCGCGGAACTCGCGCGCGAGTTTGGTTTCCACGTGATCGAAGATGCGTCGCATGCCATCGGGGCGTCCCGTTATGAGGAACCGGTGGGTAGCTGTCGTTGGTCGAGCATCACGATTTTCAGCTTTCATCCCGTGAAGATCGTGACCACTGGCGAGGGTGGCGCGGCGTTGACGAACGATCCGGAAGTGGCGGCCCGACTAGAAGTGCTGCGGACCCACGGCATCACGCGGTCGCCCGAGCGGCTGCTGCTGAAAAATCCGCCGCCCTGGTATTACGAGCAGCAGACGCTGGGATACAACTACCGGATGACGGACATCCAGGCGTGCCTGGGCACCAGCCAGATCACTCGTCTCGAAGCGTACGTCGCCCGGCGCAACGAAATCGCGAGCCGCTACGATGCAGACCTGCGCGCGTTGCCGGTGCAGTTGCCTTCCGTGCAGCAGGGGAATCGCTCCGCCTTTCACCTGTACGTGATCCGGCTGCAACGCTCGCGAATCAAACACACGCATCGGCAGGTATTCGAAGCCTTGCGCGCCAAAGGGATCGGCGTGAATCTGCACTATACGCCGGTGCACCTGCAGCCTTATTACCGCGAGCTGGGATTCGGTCCGGGGCAGTTTCCGGAAGCGGAGTCCTATGCGGATGAGGCGATTTCGCTGCCGATGTATCCGACGCTCACTGATGAGCAGCAGCAGCGAGTGGTCGAAGCCCTGCGGTCCGTTCTGTGAAAGTCGCGGTCATTCCGGCGCGGGGCGGCAGCAAACGCATCCCTCGCAAGAACATCCGCGAGTTCGCCGGCAAACCGATGATTGCTCACGCGATCGAGTGTGCGCTCGGCAGCGGCCTGTTCGGCAGGGTTGTCGTGTCAACGGACGATGCCGAGATCGCCGCAGTTGCCCGGGCTCATGGCGCCGAAACTCCTTTCGTTCGGCCCGCGCAGCTCGCTGACGATCATGCGGGCACGACGGATGTCATCGCTCACGCCACGCAGTGGCTCCTCGATAGCGGCGTAGAATTGTCTGCCGTGTGCTGTATCTACGCGACGGCGCCGTTCACGCGCGGCCATGATCTCGAGCGTGCGCTCGCCATGTTGGAGAGTGGCCGCTGGCACTACGTCTTCGCCGCGACGACTTATGCATTCCCGATTTTCCGCTCTTTGCAGCGAGACACCGGTGGTGGCGTGCGGATGTTCTTTCCCCAGCATTTCGCCACCCGGTCCCAGGATCTGCCCGAGGCGCTGCACGATGCCGGACAGTTCTATTGGGGACGGCCACAGGCGTGGCTGAATCGGGAAACCATATTCGATACACATTCGGCGGTGCTGATGATCGAGCGCTGGCGCGTGCAGGACATCGATACTCCCGAAGATTGGGAGCGGGCGCAGGTGTTATGGCGTCTGATGCAAGCATCGCCGGAAACCGCACATTGACTCGGGTGGTGTTCCGCGCCGATGCCTCCGAGACCATCGGAACCGGCCATGTAATCCGTTGCCTGACGCTCGCCACCGCGCTTCGTGAGCGAGGTGTAGCATCTGTCTTTTTCTCCCGCGAGCACGCTGGGAATCTCTGCGCACTGATCGAAGCCCAGGGATTTCCCGTCACGCGCTTGTCGAAAGGGACGGATAGCGCGGCGCGACCCTTCGATGTACCACCGCATGCCGCGTGGCTGGGTGTCTCGTGGCAGACAGATGCCGAACAGACCCGCGTGGCTATCGAGTCGATGGGCAAGACCCCGGATTGGCTCATCGTCGATCACTACGCACTTGATGCGAACTGGGAGTCGGCTATGCGCCCATTCGCAAGGCGCTGTTTCGCAATCGACGATCTGGCCGACCGTCAGCATGACTGCGATCTGCTGCTGGACCAGAATCTGACGGCGAACCTGCGGGTTCGGTACACCGGCAAGGTGCCGGCGCAGTGCGTGCAGTTGATTGGGCCTGAGTTCGCTTTGTTGCAGCCGGTCTATGCCGAGTTGCATGGCTCGCTTGCGCATCGTGCTGGCCCGGTGAAGCGGCTGTTCGTGTATTTCGGAGGCGCCGACCCGCACGGTCTGAGTGCCCGTGCATTGGAAGCTTGCAAGAGCGCGCAACTGGGTGACGTTGAGATAGACGTGGTCGTCGGGCGTGCGGTTTACGATGACTTACGTCTGCAGTCGAGTTCGGACGGGCGCATCCGTGTGCATACCA
>DASRIK010000736.1:0-2181 GCA_035650035.1 Burkholderiales bacterium
GGCAGAGCACAGCTCGGTGATCGCCGAGTGCATCGTCCACATCGAGAGCGAATGTTCCGCCGCATCGCCGGCTTCCGAATCGCACACGGGGGGAACCACACCCGTGAGC
Source organism: Burkholderiales bacterium (assembly GCA_035650035.1). Lineage (GTDB taxonomy): Bacteria > Pseudomonadota > Gammaproteobacteria > Burkholderiales > SG8-41 > JAQGMV01. The sequence goes on from DASRIK010000736.1 coordinate 110, forward strand.
GCGAACGAGCGTGTCGAATTGTCCATGGCTGACTCCGAATCGAGTGGGCGCATCACAGCAGAAGCGCCGGAGTGAGGCGATAACGCCAAGGTATCGGTCGGCGGGCTGAGTCGACCGGTGTACAGTGACAGCATGAAGCTCTACTACCTTCCGGGCGCCTGCTCGCTCGCAGCTCACATCGTCCTCGAGTGGACCGGCGCCCGCTACGAGACGGTCAAGCTCGATCGTGCCGTGCTCAAGGGGCCGGAGTTCCTCGCGCTCAACCCGAGCGGCGCGGTACCCGTGCTGGTCGATGGCGACTTCAAGCTCACGCAGAACGCTGCGATCCTGAGCTACCTGGCGGAGCGGTATCCGGACGCGCGTTTACTGGGTGACGGCTCTGTGCGCGGACGCGCTGAGGTCATGCGTTGGCTGGCCGTTCTCAACTCGGACGTGCACCCGGCTTTCAAGCCGATCTTCAACCCGGCCCGCTATCACCCCGACGCCGCAGCCGCCCAGGCGATTGCCGACACGGCGCGCTCGCGGGTACGCGAACAGCTCCTGATGCTGGAGACTCGTCTGCAAGGGCGGGACTGGCTCGTCGACGGCCGATCGATTGCCGATCCGTACCTCTTCGTGATGCTGCGTTGGACGATCAAGCTGCAAATCGACTCGAGTGGACTGAACAACCTCGCGCGCTTCTTCACTCGCATGTCAGCGGATGCCGGCGTACGCGCGGCAGTCATCGCCGAAGAAGGCAGCATCGATGACCGGGCCCGACTCCCGGCGTAAAGTACGGGGGTCGTGAAAGAGCGCGGTACCTTCTCAGGCTTTCGGCGACAGCGATTGCCAGGTCATGGCATCGAGGTCGACGCGCTCGTCGGCGGCCACGGCCCGCCGTTGCTGTTGCTCCACGGCTATCCGCAGACGCGGATGATGTGGAAGCACGTCGCGCCGCGGCTTGCGAAGCACTTCACCGTGATCGCCCCGGATCTACGCGGCTACGGCCGCAGCGATAAACCCTCGGGCGACGATGCGCATGCGCTCTATTCCAAACGAACCCTGGCGCTCGATCAGATCGCGACCATGCGCGCTTTGGGATACTCGCGCTTCAGCGTGGCCGGTCACGACCGCGGTGCTCGCGTCGCCTATCGCCTCGCGATGGATCATCCCGACGCGGTCGCACGCATCGCGGTGCTCGACATCGTACCCACCGGCGAAATGTGGGCGAACGCGAACGCGTCTGCTGCCATGAGCGCGTTCCATTGGTATCTGCTCGCGCAGCCGAAGCCGCTGCCCGAGAAGCTCATCGGCAGCGATCCGGATTTCTTCCTGCAGACGCTGCTGCGACGTTGGGCGGGCGAAGGATTCCACTTTGATGCGGAGAGTCTCGAAGACTACAGCGCCTGCTTTCGCGACCCGGCCTGCATTCACGCTACGTGCGAGGACTATCGCGCCGGCTGGGGTCCGGACCGTGAAGCCGACGAAGCCGATCGCGGTAAGCGCAAGATCGGCGCGCCGCTGCTCGTCGTCTGGGGCGAACGTTATGGCGTGGCGAAAGCGCGGCCGGTCGAGACGTGGCGCGCGTGGGCGAGCGACGTGCGCGGCATCGGAGTGCCGGCCGGCCATTTCGTTTGCGAAGAGGCGCCCAGCCAGGTGACGCATGCGCTGCACGACTTCTTCGCCGATACCCCCGATACCAACGTGTAATCCAATTCCTCCCGCGCGTCTGCTGCAATCCACTCCGACAGTCGTCACTTGGGAGAGTGGTCATGCACGTCGCGCTGAGATATCTGTGTGTGTTGAGCGGCTGCGCCGCGCTGGCCGCCACGGTGGCGCTCGCCAAAGATTCCGCGGCCAAGCCCAAGCAGGATAAGTACACGGTGAAGGTGCCCGGCGGCCTCGCCTTCTCGGAGTTCAAAGGCTACGAGAGCTGGCAGGTCGTGTCCGTCAGCTACGACGAGCGGGGCATGGCGATCATCGTCGGCAACCCGACGATGATCAAAGCCTACGAGGCGGGCATTCCCTTCAACGGCAAGCCGGTGCCCGACGGTGCGAGGATGGCCAAGATGCACTATGGCCAGAAGAAGCAG
>DASRIK010000737.1:0-16827 GCA_035650035.1 Burkholderiales bacterium
GATCGATTTCGATCCGGGATTGCGCCTGTTCCCGCAGCGCCTGCTCGGAAGCTTCGCGGGCACGCGCTGCTTCCAGAGCTTGGCCGTCGGATTTCTCGCGCGCACGGGCGGCCGCTTCCGCTTCGGCTTCCATGCGCGTGCGCTCCGCGGCCTGCTGTGCCGCGTGCCGGTCCGCTGCAGCCCGCTCGAGCGCGGCCGCTTCGGCGCGCTGCTCTGTCTCGAGCCGTTCCTGCGCGATGCGTAAGGCTTCCGTTTCGGCGTGTGCCCGGCGCTCGACCTGGTCTTTCTCGTCCAGCTCCGCCGCCTCACGGGCGGCCGCCACGCTGAGGGCACGCGCATCGGCTTCCATCCGGGCCCGCGCCGCGGCCTCCGCGGCCTGGTCGGCTTCGGTCCGAATCCGCGCCTGTTGCTGCAGTGCCGATTCCGCGTTTGTGCGCTCGTTCGCGGCTTCGAGTGCTTCGCGCTCGGCAGCTTCCCGCGCCTGCGCCGACGCGTGGGCTTCACGTTCGCTGCGCAGGCGCAAGCTCGCCTGCTCTGTTGCCTGCTCTTCGGCAAGCGCGCGTTCGCGCGCCGCCGCTTGCGCACGCTGCTCCGTTTCGGTCCGCACGCGCGCAAGCTCGAGTGCTTCGTTCTCCGTACGAGCGCGATTTTCAGCCTGCACTCGCAACTCGTGTTCTGCGGCCTCGCGCGCCTGCGCGGCCTCGATTGCACGCGCGTCGGCCAGCACGCGCGCCGCCGCTGCTTCTTCGGCCTCGCGCTCTGCCTGAATCCGGGCCGCGCTCTGCGCTGCAGCGTCACTGTCTGCGGTGGAGCGCTCGCGCGCTGCCGCTTCCGCGCGCTGCTCTGTTTCGGTTCGTGCGCGGGCAACTTCCAGCGCCTCGCGTTCGGTTTGCGACTGACGCTCGGCCTGGGCTTTGGCGTGGAGCTCGAGCGCTTCACGCCGCTCGGCGTCTGCGAGCGCCAGTGTCTCGGCCTGGATGCGCGCCTGAGCTTCTGCTTCCGCTGCGGCGTCCGCTGCTGCGCGTGCCTCGGCCTGCTGCTGTAATGCAATCTCGGCGGCTATGCGCGCGTTCGCAGCTTGCAGTGCCTGGTGTTCCTCTGCGGCGCGAGCGCGGGCAGCAGCCTCGGCACGCTGCTCTGCCTCGAGTCGAGCTTCAGCTTCCTCGCGTGCGCGAATATCAGCCTGCGCACGCCGAGCCGCTTCGGAGGCAAACGCGGCGTCGGCTTCAGCGCGCTGTTCTGCGAGGATCGCCAGGTCGCGCTCGGCCTGCGCGCGCGCCTCCTCGGCCGCTGCCGTTTCGGCCTCCGCGCGTTCGCGGTCGCGAAGCGCTTCTGCGGCACGCGCTTCGTTTTCGGCGCGCTCGCGGGCGGCCTGCTCCGCCAGCCGGTCGGCTTCGGTGCGCGCGTTGGCGGCGTCCGCCGCGCGTTTCCCGATGTCGATACGCTCGCGTGCGACGACGTCCGCCTGCTGTTCCGCTTCGAGACGCGCCACGGCGATCGCCTCGGCTTCCGCCTCCCGTTCGGCCGTGACGTTCGCCTGCGCAATCGCCTCGAGCTCGACGGCTTCGCGCTGTTTCGCGGCTTCGTGGGCCTGCACGTCGGCTTCCGCGCGGGCGATCGCGGCCGCTTCTGCTTCTCTGTCCGCCTCGAGCCGGGCCGCTGCGCGCTGCTGGAGCTCGATTTCGGCCCGCTCACGCGCGCGCAATGCTTCCGTCGCTTCGTGTTCAGCGGCGGTACGCGCCTTCGCCGCTTCCGCTGCGCTCGCCTCCGCAGCTGCGCGTGCTCGCGCGACAGCTTCGGCGGACATCTCAGCGTCGGCTCGCGCAGCGGCCTGGCGTTCGAGCTCGCTTTCGGCTTGAGCGCGATCGCGTTCGGCTTCGAGCGCTTTCTGATCTGCGGCAGCCCGCGCTTTCGCGGATTCGGTTGCGCGGGCTTCGATCGCAGCACGCGATTTGGCCGTCGCCTCGGCGGCGCGCTCGGCTTTGCGGCGCGCAGCCGCCTGTTGCTGTATGTCGTTCTCGAGCGCGAGCCGCGCGTGAGCGGTTTCGATGGCCTGCTGATCGACGGCTGCTCGCGCATGCGCCGCGTTCTGGGCTTCCATCTCCGCCTGCTGGCGAGCTTGTGCTTCCTCGATTGCGCGAGTGTTGGCCGCAATGCGGCTTTGCGCCCGCATTTCGGCCTGCCGCTCCATTTCCGCCCGCTGTAGCGCGATGCGGGCGGCGTTGCGATCGGCCTCGGCGCGTGCCGCGGCCTGTGCTGCGCTGGCTGCTTCCGCTGCTTTGCGCGCGCGCGCTGCGACGAGCGCACGCCGTTCCGCTTCGGGAGTGCCTGGACCCGGCGTCTCGTCCGTGGCAGTCAGGAGGGATGCGGCAGAAGTGTCGAGTGATGCCACCCGCTCGGCAGCATCCTCGACGGGCGAAGACTGCTGCGCATCAGGCGTGCTTTCGTGCGCAACGCCTTTTCGCTGCTCGCGATTACGCGCGACTTCCCGCCGCGCGAGCTCCGCGCGGCGTATGTCATGTAGCAGCTTGCTCAATCTCGACTCCCGCGCTGCCTCCCGGCCTGCCGACGGGCTTCCGGCGCGCTGTAGCTTGGACGATCATTATACGAGCGGAGGATACTGAAGTAGTCAGTGAGAATGCTGGGGTAAGCCCTCCATCTCACAGGCGAACGTGTTCGACTGAACGGGTGTGTTGCGACGTTCGATCAGCGTGGGACCGGCTTGTCACGCAGCTTTGCGCGGTTTATCGTCGGGGCGCGCCGAAGCGCCGGCGAGTCGAAGAAGGAAGCGGGTGCATGGTCATGCGACAGACGGCCGTCCACGAGCGCGGGGGCGCGGCGCGACTTCTGCTCGGTTTCGTCGTGGGAACGCTCGCTACGGTGCTCGCCGTCCGCTACGTGCCTTCCCTGAGAGAAGCGGCTCTCGTCGAGGTGAACGGCGCCGATGGCGCCACAGCGTTGCCGGAGCGGATTCCTGGCCCGGGCTCAAACACTGCTGCTTCCGGGAAGCCGACCGCATTCCGCATGAGCTATGAGTTGAGCCGCGTGCCGCCTGAGCCGCCCGTTCCGACCGAGCGCGTGGTCAATGCCCGTCCTATCAGTCCGGTACCGCCGGACCCGCGAGACAGAACGCGCGAAATTCAGAAAGAGGCGCAGAACCCGCAATACCGGGAAGTACCACGATCGCCGAGCGCGCCGCCCGGAAAAGTCTTCGAAGGGCGCGACGTCCTGATAAAACCGAAGCCGCCCGAAGCGCCTGCACGTGCGGTCGTACCTGCGACCGGGGCCACTGGGACTCCGCCACAGCTGCACACGTCGAGCGTCGACGACCAGGCCGCTGCGGCTCGGCCCCCGGCAAAATCCGGGGAAGCGGACGCGCGGGGCGATCCGCAGAGGAGTGCGGCGGACACCGAGTTCAAGCAGTACGGCCTGGAGTAGCAGCTAAGCTCTCAGGGTCCGCGCAACGACCCAGGCGCTTACATGAACGGCGCCTGCGCGCTTCAAGTTGCGCGCGAGCTCGTTCAAAGTTGCGCCGCTCGTCATCACATCGTCCACGATCGCAACCCTCAAGCCGCTGAGATCGGCGTCGCACACGAACGTCGAGCGCACATTGCGCTTGCGCTCTTTCCACGGCAGCCCCGCCTGGGGCACCGTATCGCTCACTTTTCGACAGGCGTCGGCCAGCACCCGAATGCCGAGCCTGCGGCCCGCGATGCGCGCGAGCTCCTGCGCCTGATTGAAACCGCGCTCGCGTAGCCGTCGTGCCGCGAGCGGCGTCGGAAGGAGGGCATCGACCCGGGGCGGTGAGCTCGACGCGAGCGCCTCCGCCAGGACCGGCGCGATGGAAAGGTTGCCGCCGTACTTGAGTGCGTGAATCAGCGCATCGACCGGGAACGCATAGGCAAACGGCGCGGAGACACTGTCGTAGGCGGGCGGATGCTGCAGGCAGACGCCGCACGTCTCGCCCGTCGTGAGCGGCAGCGCGCAAACCCGGCAGCGCAGGCTCGGGAGCCGCGGAAGCGACCCGGCACACGGCGTGCACAAGCGCGGTCCGGCAGTGGTAGCGCCGCACAAAATGCAGTGCGGCGAGAGTGTGCGCTGCGCGACTCGTGCGCAGCAGTTCAAAAATCTCGCCCCCCAGTTTGACAACGCCGCCCCCCTCCCCGAACATTCAGCGCTTCAAGTCCTCGCGTTTTCGCCGCTGACCAATGCCCGTCTCTACTCTTAACGACGATGCCCGCCCGGCCGTGCACACGACTCCCCCCCGGGAACAGAAGTGGTCGATCGAGACGATCGAAAGTCTTTACGGCCTGCCATTCAACGATCTCGTCTATCGCGCACAAACGGTGCACCGGCAACACTTCGAGCCGAACACGGTGCAGCTTTCGACACTGCTCTCGATCAAGACCGGCGGCTGTCCGGAGGACTGCGGGTACTGCCCGCAGGCAGCGCGTTATCACACCGGAGTGCAAAACGAGCCGCTGATGTCGCTCGAGGCCGTCGTTGCGGCTGCCAGGACTGCGCAGGCGAAAGGTGCAACGCGCTTTTGCATGGGCGCTGCGTGGCGCGGTCCGAAAGATCGCGACCTCGCGCGCGTCACTGAAATGATCGAAGCCGTGCATGCGCTCGGAATGGAGACGTGCGCCACACTGGGCATGCTCAAACCGGGGCAGGCCGAGCAGCTCAAGACCGCCGGGCTCGATTATTACAACCACAACATCGATACGAGCCCGGAGTTCTATGGTGAGATCGTCGGCACGCGGACGCAGGACGATCGGCTCGACACGCTGCAGCGCGTGCGCGAAGCGGGTCTGAACGTCTGCTGCGGTGGGATCGTCGGCATGGGCGAGTCGCGGCGCACGCGGGCGGCGCTGATCGCGCAACTTGCGAACATGGATCCGTATCCCGAATCGGTACCGATCAACAACCTCGTGCAGGTCGAAGGCACGCCGCTCCACGGAAGCGACGCGTTGGACCCGTTTGAATTCGTGCGCACCATCGCCTGTGCACGCATCACGATGCCGAAAGCCGTCGTGCGTCTCTCCGCGGGCCGCCAGGAGCTTCCGGAGGGTATCCAGGCTCTCTGTTTCCTCGCGGGCGCGAATTCGATCTTCTACGGTGAGAAGCTGCTCACCACCGGCAACCCGGAAGTGGAAAAAGACGAAGCGCTGTTCGCGCGGCTCGGGTTGACGCGCATGGAGCCGAACGACATCCCATAGGTAATGTCTCCCGCCACTCTGGCGCGCGAGCTCGCGGCGCTGGAATCCGAAGGTCTGCTTCGCCAGCGACGCGTCCTGCAAACGCCGCAGCGAGCGAGGGTGCAAGTCGATGGCCGCGAGTATGTCGCTTTCTGCAGTAACGACTATCTGGGTCTCGCATCGCATCCCGAGGTCGTCGAAGCCGCTCGCGAAGGTGCGCGGGCTTTCGGCGTCGGCGCCGGTGCCTCACACCTCGTGCTGGGACACTCGACGGCGCATCAGACGCTGGAAGACGCGCTCGCGCGGTTCACGCGCCTCCCGGCCGCGCTCTACTTTGCGAGCGGCTACATGGCGAACCTCGGCCTCGTCACGGCGCTCGCGGGGCGGAATGCGGCGATTTTCGCCGACAGGTTGAACCACGCATCGCTGAACGATGCCGCGCTGCTTTCTCGCGCCGACTTCAAGCGCTATCCCCACCTCGACCTGACAGCGCTTGACCGCATGCTGGCGGAGTCGCGCGCATCCTCCAGGTTGATTGTCACCGACGCCGTGTTCAGCATGGACGGCGACGTCGCTCCGGTGCGCGAGCTCGTCGGGCTGGCCGAGCGCCACGATGCGTGGCTCGTCATCGACGATGCACACGGATTCGGCGTGCTGGGCGCCACGGGTCGCGGCGTGCTGGAGCTTGCCCGCGTGAGCTCCCCGCGGATCGCGTACATGGCCACGTTGGGAAAAGCCGCGGGCGTGTATGGCGCGTTCGTGGCCGGCGCGCCCGAGCTCATCGCATTGCTCGTTCAGCGCGCGCGCACGTACGTCTATACCACCGCCACGCCGCCGCTCCTGGCGTGTGCGCTCCTGAAAAGTCTCGAGTTGATCGAACGGGAAGAATGGCGCCGCAGCCGTTTGCGCGAGCTCGTCGCGTCGCTGAGAACGGGCCTCAGCCGGAGCCCATGGCGCCTTTTGCCTTCGGAAACGGCCATTCAGCCGCTCATCGTGGGCGGCAACGCTGAGGCCGTCGCGTTGTCGGCGAGTCTCGCGGAGCGTGGCGTGCTCGTGCCTGCGATCAGGCCGCCGACGGTGCCACGCGGCACGGCGCGGTTGCGCATTTCGCTTTCCGCCGATCACCACACCGAAGACGTGCAGCGGCTCGTGGATGCGCTGAGATCGAGTGGAAAGCTCGCGTGAAAACGATCGTGCTGCTGCACGGCTGGGGGATGAATCCCGCCGTGTTCGGGGAGCTCGCCGCGCATCTCGCCCGACACCATTCGCTGTGCACTCCAGCGCTCCCAGGCTACGGCGCATCGAGCCCGTGCGACCCGTACACGCTCGATGAAATCGTGCGCGAGCTTTCCGACCAGGCGCCGGAGCGCTGTCACGTCGCCGGATGGTCGCTCGGTGCGCACATTGCTCTGCATTGGGCGCGAAAGAGACCTGGACAAGTCGAGCGTCTCGCGCTCATGGCGGCGACACCGTCGTTCGTGGCGCGGGAGGATTGGTCGCCCGGGGTCGATCCGGGCGTCCTGCAGGCCTTCAGCACTGATCTCGCGCGTGACGTCGAAGCTGTACTCACGCGTTTCGTTTCGTTGCAGGCGCAGTGCGACCGCGCCGCAAGAACGGTGATGCAAAAGTTGCGCGCGGCGGTGAATGCGGAGCCGTTGCCGGCGACCGCCGTGCTTCAGCACGGCCTCGACATACTGCGAACGGAGGATTTTCGGCCTCGACTCGGCGACGCCGAACAACACACGCTGATCGTGCATGGCGAGAACGATCAGCTCGTGCCGCTCGCGGCCGCCAGATACCTCGTACAGGCGTTGCCTCATGCTCGCCTCGAGACCGTCGCCGGTGCTGCGCACGCGCCGTTCGCCTCCCGTCCTGAAGCTGTAAGTCGCCTGCTTTCGGAGCACTTCGATGGCCGATGAAGTGATCCTCGACAAGCGGGAAGTCAGACGCGCGTTCGAGCATGCCGCGCCGACCTACGACACTCATGCCGTGCTCCAGCACGAGATCTGCAACCGCATGCTGGAGCGGCTCGAGTACATCAAACTGAAACCCGACGTGATACTCGATGCGGGCAGCGGGACCGGTAACGCCGTGCCTGGACTTCTTGCGCGCTATTCAGGCGCGACCCTGATCGCGCTCGATCTCGCGCACGCCATGCTCGAGCGCATCCCCGGCCGCCTGAAGTGGTGGCAGACGCTCCCGCCGCTGCGGCCGTCGCTGCACGCCGTCTGCGGCGACCTCGAGCGATTGCCGGTGAAGCGGGAATCGGTCGGCCTCGTATGGTCGAATCTCGCGCTGCAATGGGTGAACGACCTTCCACGCACGATTGCCGAATTCCACCGCGTGCTGAGCCCCGGCGGACTGCTCATGTTCAGCACTTTCGGCCCGGACACGCTGAAAGAGCTCCGCCTTTCCTACGAAGGAACCGATGGACGCACGCACGTGAACCGTTTCGTCGACATGCACGACATCGGCGACATACTGGTGGGAGCAGGCTACGCGGATCCCGTGATGGACATGGAGCAGGTGACGCTCACGTACGACAACGTCCGTGCGCTCATGCGCGAGCTGAAAGCGATCGGCGCGCATAACGCGACATCGGGACGTCCGCTTACGCTTTCTGCGAAATCGGTTTTCCAGAAAGTCGAGCGCAACTACGAAGCGTTCCGGAGAGACGGCAAGCTCCCGGCGACGTTCGAGATCGTGTACGGCCACGCGTGGAAACCGGAAGCGCGCCGCGGTCCAACCGGGCGTCGGGTTATCGACATCAGGCCAAAAACGTCATGAGGGGTTTTTTCGTGACCGGCACCGACACCGGCGTCGGAAAAACATTCGTCGCCTGCGCGCTGCTGCATGCATTCGCCAATCGCGGGCTGCGCACCGTGGGTATGAAACCCATCGCGGCAGGCGCGGTGCTCGCGGGTACAAGACCCGTGAACGACGATGTAGCCGCTCTGCGCGCGGCGAGCAGCGTGAGCGCGCCGGAAGATCTCGTGAACCCGTATCGTTTCGGCCCGGCGATCGCACCGCATATCGCCGCAGCCGAAGCGGGCGTGGAGATCGAGGACGAACGGCTGAAACGCGCGTATGTTGAGCTCGCAGGCCTCGCTGATTGTGTGATCGTCGAAGGCGCGGGCGGTTTTCGTGTCCCGCTCGGGGACCGGCTGGACATGCGCGATCTGGCCGTCAGGCTCGGCTTGCCCGTGATTCTGGTGGTGGGTTTGCGCCTGGGTTGCCTCAATCATGCGCTACTCACGGCGGAGTCCGTGGAGAGCGCCGGTCTGCAGCTCGCCGGCTGGGTTGCCAATCGCATCGATCCGGACATGGCGAGAGCGGATGAAAACGTGCAAGCTCTGCAGACGCGTTTGCGCGCGCCGCTGCTCGCGCATATCCCGTACTGCGGTACGAAGGATGCAGCACCGCCCGAGTGGAAACTGGACATCGATCTGCTGGACGCATCGCCCGTTCTTCGCTGAGCGCGTACGAGCGTTCCCGCGGGCAATGTCCGCCGGTGCTCTCAATTGCACGGCCAGCGGATGCTGTGCTAAATTCCGTGCGTTTCAACGGGCTAGTTCCAAGGACGCTCGCATGAACTGCGTCGCCGGAGAGGAGGCGGCAGAGTACGTTTATACCGCCCGCCGCAACAACTCCCTCTCTTCCTCAGGACGACGGCTCGTGTTCGCTTTCATTCTGACCGTCTCGTTCGGAATCGCTGCTGCGTTCGCCCTTGTGTTCGGAGCGTGGCCGATCCTGCCGTTCGCCGGCATCGAGATGGTCGTGCTGTATGTTGCGTTTCGATACATCGACCGTCATGCGGGCGATTACGAGCGCATCACGATACGGGGCGACAGCGTGGCAGTCGAAGTTCGCGAGGGCGCCGAGCTCGCGCACTTCGAATTGAACCGCTGCTGGGCGCAGGTCGTTTGCGAGCACGAAGGCGCACGTCTTGCGCTGCGCTCACACGGCCGGCGGATCGAGGTAGGGCGACACTTGTGCGACGAGCAGCGGCTCGAGATGGCGCGCGGTCTCGCGCGAGAGCTGCGACGTACCTAGGGACTCTTGGCACGCTAGGTACCAAACTCACAGGGGAAAGCATGACCAGCAAGTTGGGGAGGATGTTTGCGACTCTAGCCGGAAGCGCGGGTTGGTCCATGGCGCTCGCTGCAGATGGTCCTAACCAGTACAACCTCCAGCCGCCGGTCTCGGTCATCGCGGAGCAGATCTACGATCTCCACACGCTCATCATGTGGATCATTTTCGGGATCTTCGTGCTGGTGTTCGGCGTGATGACGATCGCGATCATCAAGCACCGCAAGTCCGTCGGGCACCCGGCGCAGCAGTTCCACGAGAACACGACCGTCGAGATCATCTGGACGGTCATTCCTTTCATCATTCTCATCGGCATGGCCTATCCCGCAACGAAGACGGTCATTGCCATGAAAGACACGTCCAGCCCGGACGTCACGATCAAGGCCACCGGGTATCAATGGAAATGGAGCTACGACTACCTGCAGGAAGGCGTGAGCTTCTACAGCAATCTCGCGACGCCGCGCGACCAGATCGACGGCCACAACGTCGAAGCGCGCAAGAACAATCCCAATTACCTGCTCGAAGTCGACAACCCTGTCGTCGTTCCGGTCGGCAAGAAAATCCGCATCATCACGACGGCAAACGACGTGATTCACGCGTGGTGGGTGCCGGCTTTCGGCGTGAAGCAGGATGCGATCCCCGGATTCGTGCGGGATACGTGGTTCAGGGCGGATAAGGTCGGAACGTATCGCGGTCAATGCGCGGAGCTCTGCGGCAAGGATCACGGCTTCATGCCGATCGTCGTGCAGGTCGTGGAGCAGGACAAATACACGCAGTGGGTGGCGGAGGCGAAACAGAAAATGTCCGCTGCAGCGCCGAGCGCCGATCCCGGGAAGCAATGGACGCTCGAAGAGCTGCACGCGCAGGGCGCCAAAGTTTTCGGGGCGAACTGCGTCGCCTGCCACCAGGCGACCGGTATGGGGGTCCCCGGGACGTTCCCTGCGCTCGCCGGCTCGAAAGTGGTGACCGGTCCCAAGGAAGAACAGATCGGGATCGTCCTGAACGGCAAGCCGGGTACCGCGATGGCTCCGTTCAAGCACCTCTCGGACGTGGAAATCGCGTCGGTCGTCACTTACACGCGCAACAACTGGACGAACAAGACTGGCGACATCGCCACGCCCGCTGACGTCAAAGCGCTCCGCAAATAAGGAATAGCTCATGGAAGCACACGCCCCCGATCACCTGCACGGCGCCGGCGTTCACGGCGATCACCACGCGCATCACCCGACCGGGTTCATGCGCTGGGTGACGACGACCAATCACAAGGACATCGGCACGTTGTACCTGTGGTTCAGCTTCTCGATGTTCATCGTCGGCGGAATTCTCGCGCTCCTGCTGCGCGCCGAGCTTTTCCAGCCTGGATTGCAGTTGTGGGAGCCGCACTTCTTCAACCAGCTCACCACGATGCATGGGCTCATCATGGTGTTCGGCGCGATCATGCCGGCGTTCGTCGGGTTCGCGAACTGGCAGGTGCCGCTCATGATCGGTGCGCCCGACATGGCGTTCGCGCGCATGAACAACTGGAGCTTCTGGCTGCTGCCGCCGGCGGCCATCCTGCTCGTGACCTCGTTCTTCGTGCCGGGTGGCGCGACCGCCGCCGGCTGGACGATTTACGCGCCGCTGTCCACACAGATGGGCCCCGGTATGGATCTCGCGATTTTCGCGCTCCATATCATGGGCGCATCGTCGATCATGGGCTCGATCAACATCATCACGACGATCCTGAACATGCGCGCGCCCGGCATGACGCTCATGAAAATGCCGCTGTTCGTGTGGACGTGGCTGATTACCGCCTATCTGCTGATCGCAGTCATGCCCGTGCTTGCAGGCGCGATCACGATGCTTCTCACCGACCGCCATTTCGGTACCAACTTCTTCAATGCGGCCGGTGGCGGGGACCCGGTGATGTTCCAGCACATCTTCTGGTTCTTCGGCCATCCTGAGGTGTACATCATGATCTTGCCGGCGTTCGGCATCGTCTCGCAGATCATCCCGGCGTTTTCGCGCAAGCCGCTGTTCGGCTACTCGTCCATGGTGTACGCCACCTCGTCGATCGCGATTCTCTCGTTCATCGTTTGGGCGCATCACATGTTCACCGTGGGCATGTCGGCTGCTGCACAGCTTTTCTTCATGTACGCGACAATGCTGATCGCGGTCCCGACGGGCGTGAAAGTCTTCAACTGGATCGCGACGATGTGGAAGGGCTCGCTTACGTTCGAGACCCCGATGCTGTTCGCGATTTTCGGGGGGATCTACTACTGGATCCCGAAATGGACCGGGCACATGTACGACGAGAAGCTTGGAAAGGTGCACTTCTGGCTCACGATGGTTTTCTTCAACGTGACGTTCTTTCCGATGCACTTCACCGGTCTCGCCGGCATGCCGCGTCGAATCCCTGATTACTCGCTGCAGTTCGCCGATTTCAACCTCATTTCGACCGTGGGCGCATTCGGTTTCGGCCTGACTCAGCTTCTGTTCCTCTATGTCGTCGTGAAGTGCATTCGTGGCGGTGCCAAAGCGCCTGACAAGTCGTGGGAAGGCGCGGAGGGTCTCGAGTGGACGGTGCCTTCGCCGGCGCCGTATCACACATTCGAAACGCCGCCGCTGGTGAAGTAGGGGCGCCGTTGCAATGGAGCGTGCATTGCCTGCCAACGCAAAGACTGCGCTGATCCTGCTGTCGATCGCCGTCGCTTTTTTCGTCGGCGTCGTCGTGAGGCACTGGCTGTGGTGAACCCTTCGACAAGCGCAGGACAGGGTCGCGCGAACACCGCCACGCTTAGAAAGCTTCTCGTGGTGGCGTGCGTGATGTTCGGCTTCGGCTTCGCAATGGTGCCGTTCTACCAGAAGCTTTGCGAAGTGACGGGCCTCAACAGTGTCGTCAAGCGCGATTCCGTGACCAACACGCAGGTCGACACTTCGCGCTCGCTCACGATGGAGTTCGACACGAACATCCGCAGCGACCTGCCGTGGACGTTTCGTCCGCTCGAGAGAACGGTGCGTTTTCATCCCGGTGAGCTCGTGCAGGTGGAGTTCGAAGTGCGCAACAACTCGGATCGCGTGCTGACCGCGCAGGCGATCCCGAGCTGGGGCCCGCAGGTCGCGGGACGGCATTTCAGGAAGCTCGACTGTTTCTGCTTCACGCAGCAGACGCTCCAGCCGGGCGAGGTGCGGCGCATGCCGGTCGTATTCGTCGTCGAGACGACACTGCCTGGCGATGTGACTTACGTGACGATGTCGTACACGTTTTTCCAGGTCGAAGGCAGAAACGGGGCAGCCGGGTGAAACTCGTGACCGAGCCTCATGACAAGACGGCGCCGAGCGACTCGGGTCCAGAGCGCAAAGCAGGCGCGCTCGACGTGGCGAAAGCGGTTTTCTGGTCTTTTCTGGGTATCCGCAAGCGCTCGGCCCACGAGAAGGACGCCGTCACGATCAAGCCGGCGCAGGTGATCGTCGCAGGCCTGATCGGGGCCGTGATCTTCGTGTTGAGCCTCGTCATGCTCGTGCGGTTCGTCACGAGCTGACCGGAGTGCAAAAGAGAGAGAAGGGGAGAGACGCGCAATGCTGAACCAGTCCACACGTTACTACGTACCGGAACCGTCGACCTGGCCCATTTTCGGTTCGTTTGCGCTGCTGATGATGGCCCTGGGCGCAGCCTCCTGGTTCAACGGGGCGGGCTGGGGCAAGTACCTCGTATTCGTCGGCCTGCTCGTGCTCTTCTACATGCTCGCAGGCTGGTTCTCGACCGTTGCGCACGAATCCGAAGGCGGCAGATACAACAAGCAGGTGGACACCGCATTCCGATGGGGAATGGGCTGGTTCATCTTCTCGGAAGTGATGTTCTTCGGCGCGTTTTTCGGCGCGCTGTTCTACATGCGCGTGATCTCCGTACCCGATCTGGGCAGCCTCGAAAGCCAGGCCCTGGTCTGGCCAGGCTTCAAGCCGACATGGCCGGTTTCCGGGCCTGGCATCGCGGAGCAGTTCACACCCATGGGCGCGATGGGCATTCCCGCACTGAATACGCTCATCCTGCTCACTTCGGGTGCCACCGTGACCTGGGCACACTGGGGACTGCTCAAGAACAATCGCTCGCAACTCATCTGGGGCCTGGTGCTGACGGTCGCGCTCGGCATCCTGTTCCTGGCTTTCCAGATTTACGAATACGCGCACGCCTACAGCGACCTGAACCTCAAGCTCACGATGGGCGCCTACGGTGCGACCTTCTTCATGCTGACGGGGTTTCACGGTTTTCACGTGACGGTCGGTACGATCATGCTGATCGTAATCCTCTTCCGCAGTGTGGCCGGCCACTTCCGGCCGGAGCATCACTTCGGCTTCGAAGGCGTGGCGTGGTACTGGCACTTCGTCGACGTCGTGTGGCTCGGGCTCTTTATCTTCGTCTACTGGCTATAAGCCGTTCACAAGAACAACAACGAAAGAACAATAACAAGGCGCCAGAACAAAAAAGGGGGGGTCCCCGTCAGTAGGGAGAGAGCGCCGCACTGAAGTGCGGCGTTTTTTTTACGGCAGAACCTCGACGGGTGCCAGACGCATTAAGCTGCGTCTCGCACGCAAAAAGGGTCTACGCGCCTCGCGGCGCTACGTACTATCTTACAGACGCTGGGTGATGAGACCGGTCTTGAAGCCGATGAGGAGCAGCACGAAGAGCACGATCGAGAGCACGACGCGCACCGTCAGCGCCTTGACCGTGCGGGTCGATTGCCCTTTGTCCTTCAACAGGAAATAAAGCGCAGAGAACAGGCTGAAAAGGATGAAGCCGATGAAGGCGAAGACGACGAATCGCACGCGTGCGTCAATCGATAACGTGGTTAGTTGCATTGTACGCTGCTAGGAAACGCTCGGGTGTATGGCCTCTGATCGCCGCGGTAATCGGCATCGCAGCTGCAGTTGCGCTCGGCACCTGGCAACTGGGCCGGGCGGCGGAGAAGCGGGATGCGAGAGCACGGTTCGAAACGCTGCGCGCCCAACCGCCGATCCATGTATCCGGCACCGAGCTTTCGGCGGCGGACATCGAGCTCCGGCGCGTGGAGGCGCGCGGCGTGTTCGATGCGCGCTACACGGTATTCATCGACAACCGCGTGCACCGCGGTGTGCCGGGATACCACGTCGTGATGCCGCTGAAGCTCGAAGGAAGCGATCGTTCCGTGCTCGTCAATCGAGGTTGGATTGCACGCTCCGCGAGCCGGACGGAACTGCCCCGTGTGGAGACGCCCCAAGGGCCGGTGACGGTGCAAGGTGTCGCGATCGTACCGCGGCTGCGTACGCTCGAGTTGTCCGACACCGTCATGGAGGGCCCGATCTGGCAGAACCTGACGATCGACCGTTACCGAGCAGCGCGACCGATCGCGATCCAGCCGTTCATGATCCGGCAGGAAGGTGACGTGCGGGACGGGCTTGTCCGCGACTGGGAAGCACCCGACTTCGGCATCGACAAACATTACGGTTATGCATTTCAGTGGTTCGCTCTCGCGGCCACCATTGTGGTCTTCTATGCAGTCACTCGCGGAAAATCCAAAAAAGAACCCCATGGGTAACCGGCGCACGCTCTGGCTGCTGCTTGCAGTCTGTGCCGCGCCGATCGTTGCGTCATACGCGGCGTACCACTTCTGGCGTCCGAGCGCGCAGGTCAATTACGGGACGCTCCTCACGCCTCGTCCGCTCCCTGAGGTCGATCTGGTGACGCCGAAAGGAAAACCGTTCAGATCGTCAGAGCTGAAAGGGACGTGGGTGCTGCTCACGATCGCGCCGTCCCGATGCGACAAGTCATGCCGCGACAGACTCGTGTATTTGCGCCAGGTGAGGCTCGCGCAGGGAAAGGAAAGCGAGCGTATCGAACGCGTCTGGCTCCTCACGGACAACGCGGCGCCGGATGCCGGCGTGGTGGCCGAGCATCCGGGATTGCACGTCCTGCGGGACCCGCAACAGGCGATCGTGGCCGCGCTGCCGGCTTCGAGCGCACCGGCGGACCATATCTACGTCGTCGATCCACTCGGCAATCTCATGATGCGATTTCCCGCCGATCCAGATCCGCGGCGCATGCTGAAGGACATGTCTCGCCTGTTGCGGCATTCGAAGTGGAAATGAAGGCCGCCTATCGAACGCTCGTGCTGGCGACCACGTGTCTTGCGTTCGTGGTCGTGATCGTGGGCGCCTACGTGCGTTTGATGGACGCGGGTCTCGGCTGTCCCGACTGGCCCGGATGCTACGGCGAGCTCACGCCTGCACATGCACACACCGAAATCGCAAAGGCCGTGGAAGCGCAGGGCGGCGAGCACGGGCCGGTGTCGCTCCGCAAAGCCTGGAAGGAAATGGTGCACCGGTATCTCGCCGGCACGCTGGGTCTTGCAATCCTGCTGATCACGATCGTTTCGTGGCGGCGGCGTGTGCGAGCCTCGCAATCTCCGGCGCTGCCGACGGCGTTGCTCGCCCTCGTCATCTTTCAGGCCGCGCTCGGCATGTGGACCGTGACGCTCCTCCTGAAGCCCGTGATCGTTACACTGCATCTGCTGGGCGGCATGGCGACGCTGGCCCTGCTGGCCTGGCTCGGGGCGCGCCAGCTCGACATTCGCGCACCGGCCGGGGGCACGGCTGCGCTCGCTCGGCTGCGCCCGTGGGCACGTGTCGGGCTCGCGATCGTCGTGGTTCAAATCGCGCTTGGCGCGTGGGTATCGAGCAACTATGCGGCGCTTGCCTGCGTCGATTTCCCGAAATGCCACGGCAGCTGGCTGCCGGAGATGGATTTTCGGCACGGTTTCCAGCTCGTGCGCGAGCTCGGCAGGACAGCTGCCGGCGATCATCTGGCGTACGAAGCCCTGACGGCGGTCCACTGGAGCCACCGCGTCGGCGCGCTGGTCACCCTTCTCCATATAGGCGTGGTTTCGCTCATGCTGGTTCGCAGCGAGGGCGCGCGCGCGTACGGGGCAGTGCTTGCGGCCGTGCTCGTTGCACAAGTCCTCCTCGGCGTCGCGAACGTGCTTGCGGGTTTGCCGCTTGCGGTGGCGGTCGCGCACAACGCCGTAGCCGCGCTTTTGCTGGTCACTCTCGTGGTGATAAACTTCGCGCTTTCCCGCACTTCCCCCATTCATTTCCGCTGATGTTGCAGACCGTCGCCGCGCGCTCTTACAGCTCGCTCGCCTACCAGTTCTATCAGCTCACCAAGCCGCGCGTGGTGTCGCTCATCGTGTTCACCGCCGTGATCGGGATGTTCCTCGCCGTTCCCGGTGCCGTCCCGCTTCAGGCCTTCATCGCCGGCACGATCGGTATTGCGCTCGTGGCCGGTGCTGCTGCGGCGATGAACTGCCTCGTCGAACAGAAGATCGACGCGATCATGACGCGCACCAGCCGGCGGCCTCTTCCGCGAGGCCAGCTCACGTCCGTCCAGACGCTTCTCTTCGCCGGTGTGATAGGCGGCGCGGGTATTGCGATACTGCACCAGTGGGTGAACGTGCTGACGATGTGGCTTACGCTCGCGACTTTCGTCGGGTACGCGATCGTCTACACGGTGATACTGAAGCCCATGACG
>DASRIK010000738.1:0-2677 GCA_035650035.1 Burkholderiales bacterium
GGCGTCGACGCCGTTGCGCAGGAACATTTCCTCGTAGCCAATACTTATAAGGACTACAGTGCGGCGGTGCTGCGGATACTCGAACACCGCCAGGAGCGCGACCGCCTGGCGCATGCAGGGCGCGAACGCGTGCTGCGCCATCACGCCTGGACCTATTCGATGAGGCGGCTCGATGCAGTGATCGACCGCTGCCTTGTGAAGTACCGCAGCTCCACTAGCGATGCACCTGCTTCACGTGCCGGATCACCACTAGCTACGGATTCGCTCAACTGATGTGGCCTAAACTCTTGCCCCTGCTGCATTGTCCCGCCTGCCACGAGCCGCTCGCGGGCTGGACCCTCGACGCGCCTTCGAGCCCCTCGACTATCGATCCGGCTGCCGACAACTGGATCGACTCGGGACTGCTGTCCTGTGCGTCATGCAAAACGTGGTTCCCGGTCGTGCATGGCGTGCCGATCCTCCTGCCGTACGGTACGGCGGCGCACGCGGAGTTCGCACGCGAGCACGACAAAGCTCTCGCGTCGCTCGTTCCGGACTACCAATCCGCTTCCGGTCGCCCGGTCCGCGGCGAGGACCTCGTGATGCGCTCGTTTTCCGTCGAATGGCTGGAATACGACTTCGACGGCGTCATTTGGGAAATGGATTACGACGATCATGAGCGCCGATTCCTGACGGAACTCGGGTCATATGCACCGCAGAAAGGCAGCTCGGGCAGATTTCTGGAGATCGGTTGCGGCCTCGGCATCACGACAGCGATGGCACAGAGAAACTTCGGCGGCGAAGCTGTCGGTGTCGACCTGAGCCTGGCTGCATGGCGAGCTGCCGCCACACATCGCGAGAATCGATCGGTGCATTTCGTACAGGCATCGGTTTTCGCGCTCCCGTTCCAGACAGAGACGTTCGATACGATCTATACACGCGGTGTCCTTCACCATACCTATTCGACGCGCAAGGCATATCGGGCGCTTGCTCCGCTTTGCCAGCGTGGCGGCTCGTTGTACGTATGGGTGTATGGCCCCAAGTCCATCAACGACAATCTCTTCCGGCGCAGCGTGTACGCGACGGAGCTTGTCATGCGTTTTGTGCTCAATCGTTGTCCCGCGTGGATATCGCCCCTCGCGCTTGCGCCTTTCGCTCTATCCTATATGGTTTTCAATCGGCTGCGTCAACGGGCTAATCCGCGTATTCAGCCTTATAACTACACAAGGGCCCTGCATGCTGCCCGCGATCGCTTCACTCCGGAGTTCGCGCACCGGCACAGCGCGCAGGAAGTCTGCGAGTGGTTCCGCGAAGCGGGATTCGGTGAGCTCGAAGTGGTCGACTGGCGCACGATGCCGAGCGCTGACCACGACGATTATCGGCGCAACACGGGTATACGAGGGCGGCGCCTGCCCGTCGCCGAGACAAGCATTCGTGGCACGACGAGAGCGGGGCCAGGACAGCACAGCCCGCACGTCACCGCCTCGCGCGCGCGCGTCACGCCTTGCCTGACCCATCCGGAGTCGCGTTAATCCAATGAAGATCAGTATTTTCGGCCTTGGCTACGTCGGGGCGGTGTCACTTGCATGCCTTGCTCGGGATGGACACTCGGTAGTGGGCGTCGACATAGACCCCGTGAAGCTCGAGCTCATCAGATCCGGCAAGACCCCGGTCGTGGAAGAGGGCATCGTCGAGCTCATGGGACGCGTTGCGGCAAGCGGCCGCCTGGCGGTGACGCAGGATGTTACGCACGCCGTCCTCGATACCGAGCTGTCGCTGATTTGCGTAGGAACGCCATCGGCCCCAAACGGCAGCCAGGACCAGTCTGCGATGCTCAACCTGGCACGCGATCTGGGCCGGGCAATGCGGGAGAAAAGCACCGGCCACGTGTTCGTCTTTCGGTCGACGCTCGTGCCTGGGACGGTGGAAGACGTGTTGCGGCCGATCATCGAGCACGAATCTGGAAAGAAGGAGGGCAGGGACTTTCATGTCTGCTTCCAGCCCGAGTTCCTACGGGAAGGCAGCTCGATCAAGGATTACGACAGGCCCCCTTTTACTATCGTCGGTGCGAGCTCTCGGACGCCGGTCGACAAGCTTCGCGAGCTGTTCGGTCATCTCGATTGCGAATTTCACGCGACCTCCATCCGAGCGGCGGAGATGGTCAAGTATTCCTGCAACAACTTTCACGCGCTCAAGATTACGTTCGCAAATGAGACTGCTCGCCTCTGCGAAGCGCTCCGAGTCGATGCGTTCGAAGTGATGGACCTCGTTTGCAAAGACCGGCAACTCAACATCTCGCCCGCTTATCTGAAGCCGGGCTTCGCGTTCGGCGGTTCGTGCTTGCCGAAGGATCTTCGCGCCACGCTCTACATGTCGAAAACCCACGACGTGGAATTGCCGGTCCACGCGAACATCCTGCAGTCGAACCGGGCGCATATCGATCATGCAATCGCCAAGGTGCTCGCCAGCGGCAGGCGGCGCGTCGGCATGATTGGTTTGTCGTTCAAGACCGGGACGGATGATTTGCGCGAAAGCCCGCTCGTCCTGCTCGCCGAGCACTTCATCGGAAAGGGCCTGTCGTTGCAGGTATTCGATCCCGAGGTGCATCTTTCACAGCTCCTCGGGGCAAATCGCCGCTTCATCGAGCTGCACGTCCCCCACATCGGGTCGCTCTTGAGGGGCGACATCGAAGGCGTCA
>DASRIK010000739.1:0-12196 GCA_035650035.1 Burkholderiales bacterium
TCCGGCCTTGCACGACGATGCGTTTCGCATCCACATCCTTGCGAGTCTGCAGATAATCCAGCGCGCGGGAGAACATGCGCTCGGCGCCGACGTCGATCAGTAGCGGCGCCTGGCCCGTGCCCGGCATGTCGATCGCAAAGACGCCGACGCCCTGCTTCAGGAACGCGTCCGTGTTCGCCGCGACGTCTTCCTTACGTGAATCGAGGCCATTGATGCCGAAGACGATCGGCGCCGGGCGGATTCCATCGGGCAGCCGCAGGTAGGCGACGATTTCCTTTCCTTCGAAAGGAATGCGCACGGTCTCGATCTGCGGCGTCAGCAGTTTCGCATATTGCTGAAACGCCTGTAGCCCGCGCTCGTACGCTCTCTGTTTGCCGGGCGCATTCTTTTCGGTCGGCCAACGGCCGATGTTGAAGTTATGCCACGCGCGATAGTAGTTCTCGCGCGCTTCCGAGGGCGACGACTTCTCGAGATCTTTCGCACGCGCGAGATAGCGCTCGGCCACCCTGCTCCACGCCGCCGCCCACGTATCCGGCTCGAGGTCCGTGAGCATCGCCATCGCTTCGCGCGTATCGTCCGGTTTGATGCCGGTGAGCGGCGGAAGATTGCGATCGGAACGGCGCTGCGTCTCCTTTTTCAGCTCCTCGAGCGATAAAGGTCCCCAGCTTTGCGCGATGGCAGCCGGAGCAAGCAATAACCACAGCACGATAAAAAACAGCCCACGGTTCAATTTGCGCACTGCTACTCCTCCCTCTACAAGGCCCGGAACAGCCGGGCTCTATTTACAGCCATTTTCCTCCGAAATTACCCGGCTGCCACGTCTTTGAAGCGGCGCAGCGTCTCGATCTGATCGTCAAGGGTCGCCACGCGAAACATCGGATAGAGCATGACGAAGTCGGCACCCAGCCGTCGCCACCCCTCGGCCGCTGCAGCCCAACGTTCGGGATCCGCATCGTGCATGCGCAGCCAGCCTTCGAGACCGAAATCGGCAGCGTCACGGCCACGCACGCGCATCTCTTCACGCAAAAGCGCAAGCTTGCGCTCGGCTTCTTTATCGGGCGCCATGATCGGCATCCAGCCATCGCCCAGCCGCGCCGCTCGCTTCACCGCCGCATCCGAGGAGCCGCCGACCCAGATGGGAATCGGCCGCTGCACGGGCGGTGGCACGATATTCACACCCCGAAGGTCGTGGAAGCGGCCGCTGTAGTCGATCGGCTCGCCCTTCCACAGCTGCCGTAAGACGTCGATCTGCTCTGCCTGCCTGGCGCCGCGCGTCTTCCAATCCGTGCCGAGCGCTTCGTATTCAACGTGATTCCAGCCGACGCCGATGCCGAGCCTCAGACGGCCACCGCTCAGAACATCGACTTCTGCCGCCTGCTTGGCGATAAGTCCGGTCTGCCGCTGCGGCGCGATGAGGATGCCGCTCGACAGACGGATCTTCGTCGTGACCGCAGCCAGAAAGCCGAGGGTGACGAACGTTTCGTGAAAAGGATCGGTGTGATCGTAACGTGGAACCCAGTCGCCTCTCGGTGTCGCGCCGAATACGTGATCCGGCACTTCGATATACGCAAAGCCGAGATCCTCTGCGGCCTGCGCCCAGTCGCGGATCTTGGCGGGATCGTTTCCGATATCGCGCGTCGGAAACATTGCATTGAGTCGCATTAAAGTCGCTGTCCCTGGAGGGCGCCAGCACTCGCCTATACCACGTTGTCGGCGTGCAGCTTCGCGATCTCTTCCTCTGAAAACCCGTTCTCGGCCAGCACCTCGTCCGTGTGCTGTCCCAGGCGGGGCGGCATGGAATGGATTCTGGCCGGGGTCGCGGACAGGCGATAGGGTGCGGTGGGTACCGCAAAAGGCGGCAAGCCGGTTTGGGCGGTATCGTCGAACGGGTGAAAGAACTGTCGGTGTTCGAGCTGCGGATGATGAACCGCGCGCGCAAGCGGAATGACTTCCATCGCCGCCACGCCGCCCGCGTTCAGAATGACCTCCCATTCACTTGCTGTCTTGCTCGCGAGCCTGCGCTCGATTTCTTCGTCGAGCGCCTTCATGTTCTTGGCGACGGCCGCGTCGGTGGCAAAGCGCGGATCGCGCGGGATATCGGTCGCGTCGAGACATTTCCAGAGCTTCTCGCGGCGGGGCGCCGCGCCGGCGGCAATGGAAAGATGGCCTTCCTTGCAGCGGTAAGTGTTCGTCACGTAGACACCCTTGCCCGACGCATTGCCTACGAGCGGCGGCGTCTCGTTCGCGGTGATGGCGCGCAGCACTTCACCACCCATCATCGTCATCGCCGTTTCCAGCATGGCCACGTCGATCGCCTGACCTTCTCCGGTACGCGTGCGCTGGAAGAGCGCAGTGGCAATGCCAAGGGCGGCGGCATAGCCGGTGGTGTAGTCGACGATCGTCGAGCCGGTCTTGAGCGGTCCTGATTCGGGGGTCCCGGTGATGCTCATCATGCCGCTCGCGGCCTGGATGACGCCGTCGATCGCCGGATCGCTTTTCTTGGGACCTGTCTGACCGTACCCCGTGACTGAGCAGAAAATGATGCCCGGGTTGAGCTTCTTCAGGTCTTCGTAGCCGAGGCCGTAACGCGCCATGGTCCCGCCCTTGAGGTTCTCTATGACGACGTCCGCATTGGTCGCCATCCTGCGAAACACCGCCTGGCCGGCCGGCGTATTGATCGCGAGCGTCATCGATCGCTTGTTGGCGTTGTAAGCGAGGAAGTTGTGCGCCATCTTCGCCTCGTGAAAAGGCGTCGAAAGATTGCCGGAAGTCCGCGACGAATCGCCGACGCCGCCCGGACTTTCGATGTGAATCACGTCAGCGCCGTGCATAGCCAGTTGATAGGCGGCGAAAGGTGCGGCGACGATGCGCGCCACAGCCAGCACCCTGATTCCGCTGAATGCCTGCTCGAAATTCATAAAGGCACCTACCCCGGAAGTGCTCCATACGTCGACGCCAAGATCCGCGATCTGGACTCCATCAACTCGCTTGTATCTTACCGTCTCCGGTGCGCTTCGCCCTTACCGGTATTCTTCTGGCCGCAGCACCCGCAATCAATGAAAAACCCCGCCGAAGCGGGGTCTGTTCTTACTGGCTCGAGTCGAGGCGTTGCTCAATGCACAGCGAGCTTTTTCGCTGCCGCAGCGGTTTTCTTCGGCAGCGTGAGCTCCAGCACGCCGTCGTTGTACTTAGCCTGTGCGCTCGCTTGGTCGACCTCCTGACCGAGGGCGAAGACGCGCTGGACCTTGCCGTAATAGCGCTCGGCGCGAAGCACCGTCTCGCCGCTTTTGACGTCCTTTTCCTGCTTCACTTCCGCGGTTACCGAAACTTCGTTGCCGTTAATGGTTATGCTGATCTCTTCCTTCTTGACGCCCGGCAATTCGGCCAGCACTTGATACTCTTTGTCGGTCTCGGTTACGTCCATGCGGAACTGCATCGGCGCGGACGCATGTGTCTCAGGGTTACGCAGCCACACGGGGGCGCCACGTAACATGTTCTCGTATGCATCTTCGAGCGAATTAAAACGCGTGACGTTCAACATTTTTCTGCTCCTTTAAAACCAGAATCAATCGGCGATGAATGAGCGTGCCTTGTACATGGGGGCATCACCGCGACGATCAAGTCTCCCGAGCCTGAACATTTCATGATTGCAGTGGATTTCGACGTCGTAATCGTTGGCGCCGGCGCGGCCGGCATGATGTGCGCAGCCGTCGCCGGCGCACGCGGCCGGCGCGTGCTGCTCGTCGAGCATTCCGAAAAGCTCGGCGAAAAGATTCGCATCTCCGGCGGCGGGCGCTGCAACTTCACCAACATCCACACGAGGCCAGAAGCGTTTCTCTCGCGCAATCCGGACTTTTGCCGTTCGGCGCTCGCGAGTTACACGCCGCGGGACTTCATTGCGCTTGTGGAGCACCATCACATCCCGTACCACGAAAAGACGCTGGGCCAGCTTTTTTGCGACGACAGCTCCAGCCAGATCATCGACATGCTGGTGAGCGAGTGCGCTGCAGGCCATGTGCAATGGGCGAGGCCGGTCGTCGTGGAGCGGATCGCGCGGCTCGGTGAGACCAAAGACGAGATGCGCTTCGAGCTTGCGACTTCCCAGGGCGTTCGGCGGTCGCGCGCGGTGGTGATCGCGACCGGAGGACTTTCGATTCCGAAGACGGGCGCGACGCCGTTCGGGTACCGGATCGCCGAGCAGTTCGGCGTGCCCGTAGTCACGCCCAAGCCTGCGCTGGTCCCGCTCGCGGCGCCGCCGGAATGGCTGGCGCGCTTCGGCAAGCTCTCGGGAACATCGTTCGACGCAATCGCATCGATCGTCGAGGCGCCGCGCAGCGCAAAGCTTCCGCGGTTCCGCGAAGCCGCGCTCGTGACCCATCGCGGCTTGTCCGGCCCCGCCATTCTGCAGGTCTCTTCGTACTGGCAGCTCGCGGGCGCACGCGGCCCGATCTCGCTCGATCTGCTGCCTGACATGAGTGAGGCGGATGTTCGCGCCTGGCTCGCTGCGCACCGCCACGACCACCAGGCGCTTGCGTCGGTGCTGGCGGAATTCCTGCCGCGCCGCTTCGCACAGAGCTTCACACACGCGCACGGCTGGATCGGGTCGCTCGCGGCGATGCCCAACGCCGCGGTCGAGGCGATCCTCCAGACGCTCAAAGACTGGCGCATTCAGCCGTCGGGCACGCTCGGCTATGCGAAAGCCGAAGTGACGCTGGGCGGCGTCGACACCCGCGCGCTATCGCAGCAGACGATGGAGGTACGCGCCGTGGCGGGTTTGTACTTCATCGGCGAGGTCGTCGACGTCACAGGCTGGCTCGGCGGTTACAACTTCCAATGGGCATGGGCTTCGGCGCATGCTGCGGGCCGGACAGTGTGAGCGCGATACTCGCAAATCGCCAGGCGTAGCTAGCCTTTTGAACGGCGGCTTACGGGCCGAGAAGCGCGCCGCGCGTTTTGGTCTGGATGCGATAGACACTGGTTCGCGCCGTCGCGAAGAGCACCGTGCCGTCCTCGCCCCAGCCGACGTTCGCGGGCAGTTCCGGCAGGACGATATGGCCCAGCACCGCACCGTTTGGACGGCATACCCATATACCGCCCGGCCCGGTGCTGAAGATATTGCCGTTCACATCGAGCTTCATGCCGTCGGGCACGCCCGGCTCTTTCGACGTCATGTCGACGAGAATGCGGCTGTTCTTCAGGCTGCCATCCGGGGCAACGTCGAAGGCGCGGATGTGCTTGTGCGCGGAATCCGCGATATAGAGGACGGACTCGTCCGGCGAGAAGGCGAGTCCATTGGGCAGCGCGAAATCGTCCGCAAGCAGACGCAGCGCGCCGTCAGGCGTCAAACGATAGACACCCTGAATCGCCAGCTCCTTTCCGGGAATGGCGCCTTTCCACCAGCCCTCGGGACGCGCGCCGCCCGGCGGGGCTGGTTGGAGCGCGTAAGGGGGATCCGTGAAGTAGATCGAGCCGTCGGACTTCACGACAAGGTCGTTCGGGCTGTTGAGCCGCTTGCCTTCGAACTTTTCAGCGAGCACCGTGCGTGTGCCGTCGTCCGCGATGCGCGAGACGCGGCGACCGCCGTGCTCGGCCGCGATGAGGCGCCCCTGACGATCGAGTGTGAGGCCGTTCGAGTGCCCGGTCGTAAACGTCGTGAGCTCCGGGCCTTCGGGCAAGCGGCGCCAGCGCGCGATGCGGTTATTCGGTATGTCGCTGAAGAGGAGCGCATCGCGCCGCCACACGGGCCCTTCAGTGAAGCCGAGGCCGCCCGCCACTCCGACAATCGTTACATCGGGCGCGATGAGGTCGTACAGTCCCGGTTCCTTCATTTCCAGCGACGTCATTGTTGTTCTCCTACTGTTGCGGGATGCCCGCCTCCCTGATGACGCGCGCCCAGCGTGCCGCTTCCGCGCGGATGAACTGCGCAAACTCTTCGCGGCTCGTCGGCGCGACTTCGATGACGAGCTCGTTCAGGCGCTGCTGAATCTCCGGCATGCGCAGCACCGCAAGGAGATCCGCATGGACTTTATCGAGAACAGGCGTGGGTGTTCCGGCCGGGGCACACAATCCGTACCAGGAATTCACTTCGAAACCCGGAAGTGCGGTCTCGTGCATCGTCGGCAGAGACGGCAGATGGGGTATGCGCTTCAGGCTCGTCACCGCCAGAGCACGCACACGTCCCGACTGAACCGCCGGCAGCACGGCGGGTGCCGTTTGCATGCTGCACGGGATTTGACCGCCCATCACATCGGCAAGCGCCTGAGGAGCACCTTTGTACGCGACGTGCACGACTTCGATCTTCGCCGTCAGCTTGAAAAGCTCCATCGCGAGCTGAGGCGACGTGCCAGCGGCGGACGTGCCATACGAGAGCTTGCCCGGATGGGCCTTCGCATACGCGATGAATTCCTTTACGGAACGCGCGGGCAACGAAGGATGCACGACGAGAATGCTCGGCGAGATGCCGATCCGCGAAAGCGGCGCGAAATCGCGCTGATGGTCGTAAGGCATTTTGGCGTAGAGCGACTCGGCAATCGCGCTCGACGCGATGTTGCACTGGAAAAGCGTGTAGCCGTCCGGCGGTGATTTCGCCGCGAAAGCCGCGCCGAGCGTGCCCCCTGCTCCCGACCGGTTATCCACGATGACCTGCTGGCTCCACATGCGGCTCAGCCGTTCGGTGACCAGGCGCGCGATGATGTCGGGTGAAGCGCCGGCGGGAAACGGCACGACGTAGCGGACAGGTTTCACGGGATAGCCTTGAGCCCGGCATGGCTCCACAAGCTGTGTCGCAAGTACCGTCACGCCGAAGATGAAAGCGAGACGCTTCATTGGGCACGTGATCAGCGATTGTCCGCGCGTTACGCCGACAGCGACCCGCGCAGCTTCACGATCTTTTCCAGCAGGCGCTCGTGATCTCCCGCGAAGCGCAGGACGAAATAGCGCGCGCCTTCCTGCACATAGCCATTGAGCCATTCCGCTGCCGCGCCTTCAGACCCTGCAAACGCGCCCTGCAGCTGCTTCGTCAGATCGCGTGGGCCGTAATAGGCTCGCAGAAACTCGTGCAGACGCTGGTTCGCGCGCTCGGCGTTTTCGTCGACCGCGAGCGTGAGATACACGGCGGCTTCGACGTCCTGCGGATTGCGCCCTGCTTCGCGTGCGAGCGCCTGCACCTGCCGCCACTGCTCGCCCCAGCGCTTCGCATCGGGCCCCGTCGGAAACCAGCCATCGAAGTGACGCGCTGCGCGCTCGAGCGCGGCCGGCGCCGAGCCGCCGCCCCAGATAGGCGGGCCGCCCGGCTGATGCGGCGTCGGACCGAGCACCCCCTTCTCCACATGCCAGCGTCCATCCCAGTCCACAGCCTTTCCGCTCCACAGCGATTTACAGAGCCGCATGCCTTCCATCATGGTGCCCACGCGCTTCTCGAACGGCACGCCTGCTGCGCGAAACTCGGCGCGAATGCTCGGCACGTCGCTCGCGATGCCGATGCCGAGAATCACGCGGCCCGAGCTCACCTGGTCGAGCGTCGCGACCTGGTGCGCGAGCAATACGGGATTGCGCAAGGCAGGCAGCAGCACGGCGGTGCCGATCTTTACGCGACGGGTTCTGCCCGCCACGCCGGCGAGCAGCGTGATCGGCTCGTGACGCGGTCGCGCGAGCAGCGAGTCGCCCACCCACACCGAATCGTAGCCAAGCTCTTCCGCCCGCTCTGCGAGCTCGAGCAGCGGCTCGCCCTCCGGCCGCCCTTCCATGATCGATTCACGTGTTGGCAGCAGATAACCGATGCGCAAGCTCATTACACTCTCCTGGCGGCTGCCCGTATCCGCGGGCGAATATCCACATACCGTGTCGTAACCGGCCACCGCTCGTCAAGCGTCGGTTCCTCTGTCGCCCACAAGCTCGCTCGGGCGCATCCATCGAAATGCAAGCAGTGCCGCGAGCATCAGCGCCGCGACGAGCAGGAAGGCAGCGCCCCAGGCAGCGCGCGACATGCCTCCGAATGCATCCAGCGTGTAGCCGATCATCAGTGGCCCCACGAATCCGCCCGCATATCCGAGCGACGAATGCACCGCGAGCGTCGCACCGCGGCGTGACGGTTCCGCGGTTCCCGCCGCGCCTGCCGTAAGCGACGAAGAGTCGAGCCAGACAACGAAGCCGTAAACCAGGAGGAGCATCGCAGCGAGTCCGTAGGATAGCGTCCCGAGATATCCGAGACTGCCGCCGACGACGATCGACCCGATCATCGCGAGCGAGATGAGCCTGCGGCGTCCAAGCTTGATTGCCATCTCGTTGCCCAGCACGCTCGCGGCGGTACCGATCAGTCCGAGTCCCGTGAGCACGTATGCGGGTGAGATTTGCCACTGACTGCTTCCCGAGCTCGCCGCCACGAAGGCGAGAAATGCAACGCCCCACCCGCGCAGCGCGTTCATCTCGAGCGTGTGGATGCAGTACGCCTGCGCGTACGCCATCGCGGATCGGTTTCGGAACACCGGTCGAAAATCAAAAAGGCCGCCGCCATCGGTCGCGCGTGCAGCCGGAGCCGCTGTACCGGGCACGCTCAGGGCGACGACAAGCCACGCCACGAACGCACTCAGTCCTGCCACGATGAAGGCGGATCGCCATCCATAGACCTGCGCGAGCGCATCCGCGCATGCGAACGAAAGTGCGCCCGAAACTCCGATACTCGCAGCGTGGCCGGCGACCGCACGCGACATGAGCTTCTTGTCGACCTTGTCCGCGAGCAACTTCACGCCTGTCATGTAGGTGCCAGCCCAACCGATGCCGGCCATCACACGCGCGCCGAGCGCCGACCAAAGCCCATCCGCCAGAAAACCGAACGCTAGATGACCTCCGATGGTGAGGCCCACACCCAGGAGGTAGACGCGCTTCGCGTCGATGCGATCGGTCAGTGTTACCAGAATCGGGACCGCGAGCATGTACGCGCCGTAGAAGCCTGCGGTGATCCAGCCTGCTTCGCCGTTCGTGAGATGCCACATCGGCGCGAGACTCGGCAGCAGAACCGGCCAGAAAAACGCGCCCATCTGCACGAGCACTTGAGCCGCGCAGACGGCGATAACCAGGCGCGTGCCTGAGAGGCCGCTAGTCGTTAACCGCACGATGCACTCGGAATGATGTCGGCGGACAAAGTACCACGACTGCCTGGCGATGCGGCAGAATAGATTCCGCGTCACGAACAACCAGAAGGATCAGCATGTTTTCATGCCGTGCAGTTGCAACCTTGCTCGCCGTCACCCTTGCATCGATCGCGCTTTCACATGCGCAGGACTACCCCGCCCGCCCCGTTCGCATCGTCACGGCCTCGCCGGGCGGTGGCAATGATTATCTCGCCCGCATCGTCGCGCCACCTCTCGGCACCGCGCTGGGTCAGCAGGTGATCGTAGACAATCGCGCGAGCCGCCTGGTCGGCGGCATCGTCGCGCGCGCGACGCCGGATGGCTACACGCTTCTCGTCGGTGGCAGCACCACGCAGTTCGTGCCGTTGATGGAGAAGTCCGACTACGACGTGCTTACCGATTTCGCGCCGATCACGCAGCTCGAGCGCTCACCGAACGTGCTGGTCGTGCACCCGTCTCTCAAAGTGAATACCGTCGGCGAGCTCGTCGCGCTCGCCCGGGCGAAGCCCGGCGCCTTGTTGTACGGCACGGGCGGCACTGGCGGTTCGCTGCACCTCGCGGGAGAGATGTTCATGCTGGCGACAAACGTCAAGCTCTCTCGCGTGCCGTACAAGAGCACCGGGCCTGCGTTGCTGGGGCTCCTCACGAACGAAGTGCACCTGGTGTTTGCCACACCCGGGGGAACGATGTCCCACATCAGAGAGGGGAAAATGAAAGCGCTCGCCGTGACGAGCGCCAAACCGTTTCCGCTCATTCCCGGGGTCCCCACGCTTGCTTCACAAGGCCTCAAGGACTACGACCTCGACACCATAGGCTTCATCATGACGCCGGCCAAAACGCCGCCCCGCCTCATAGCCCTTCTGCACAAGCACATCGTGCAGATCATGCACCAGCCGGACGTGAAGGAACGCCTGGCCGGCGGTGGCTCCGAAGCCGTGACCAGCACACCGGAACAGCTCATGGCGACGCTCAGGGCCGACGACGCGAGGATGCGCAAGCTCTTCAAGCAGATCGGGCTCTCACCGGATCGGTAATATCCCATTGTGGCGATGATGGCGCGGAATCGACAACGCTTGCGCAGCTGGACCCGTGTGCGTCTCTACGCATCCAGCCTGTGCGCGCCTGTTTTGCTCTTCACCGCCGGGAGCGCGTCGGCAGCTTACCCGGAACGACCCGTGCGATTCATCGTCCCGTTCGCGCCGGGCGGCACGACGGATGTCATCGCGCGCATCGTGGGCGAGAAGTTTTCAACCCGCCTCGGGCAGGCGTTCGTCATCGATAATCGCGCAGGCGCGAACAGCGTCATCGGCTGCGAGATCGTCGCGCGAGCGGCACCCGACGGGCACACGGTCATCGTCGTCGCTGCGGGTTTCGCCGTGAACGCGACGCTCGCACGCGCATTGCCGTACGACACGCTGCGCGATTTTGCGCCGGTCGGCACGGTGGCCGGCGGGCCTTACCTCATGGTCGTTCACGCGTCGGTGCCGACGAAGAACGTCGGCGAGTTCACGGCGTGGGCAAAGTCGCGGCCAGCGCCGGTCAACTACGCGTCCACGGGCATCGGTAGTCCGCCGCACCTCGCCGCAGAGCTCTTCAGGCTCTCCGCAGGTCTCGATATGCAGCATGTGCCTTACAAAGGCGGCGGCGCGGTGCTGCCCGATCTCCTCGCCGGACGCGTGTCCATGTTCTTCGGTTCGATTTCCACGCTTCGGTCGCCGGTGCAGGCCGGCAAGGTTCGCGCGCTCGCGGTGACGACGACCGCACGTGCGCCCGCGATGCCGGACGTGCCGACGTTCGCCGAGTCCGGTCTGCCCGCCGTGGAAGTGAACGGCTGGTACGGAATGCTCGCGCCGGCACGCACGCCTCGTCCTGTCGTTGCGACGCTCAGCACGACACTACGGCAGGCATTGGACGAAACCGATACGCGCGCGCGCTTTGCCGCGAGCGGTCTCGATGCCATGTCGAGCTCGCCGGAAGAGTTCGGCGCGCTGATCCGCAGCGAAGTCGTGAAGTGGGGTAAGGTCGTGCGTGATGCGGGCATCAAGCCCGAATGATTTCCAGGTCAACGACGGAGGAAGAATGGCCAAGCAAGCCGGCACCGTAGTCGAAATCTCGCGCGCGGGTCGCAAGCCGCGTCGCGCCGCAGTAAAGCTCGCGCGGCTGGCGCCGACGTGGCCGGAGCGTCTGCACGCGGTCCTGCGCGATCTGGACATACGGCTGGTCTCGTACGTGCCCGATTCGGGCCATGCGCGTCTGATCGAGCTCGTTCACGACGACGCGAAGATTCGCGCGATTCCGCTCACGACCGAAGAAGAAGGTGTCGCGCTGGCTGTGGGCGCGTGGCTCGGCGGCGCTCGCAGCGTTCTGCTCACGCAGTCGAGCGGCGTCGGCAACTGCATCAACATGCTCGGAATGATCCAGGAGTGCCGGATACCTCTGCTCATGCTCGTCACCATGCGAGGCGAATGGGGTGAATTCAATCCGTGGCAGCTCCCGGTCGCGCAGGCGACGCAATCGGTGCTCACCGCCATGGGTGTCGTCGTGCATCGTGCAGACAACGCCGAGGAAATCGTGCAGACGGTTTCCGCGGGCGCACGCCTCGCATTCAATACCTGTCGCGCTGTCGCCGTGCTCATCGGCCAGCGCGTGATCGGCGCGAAGGAGTTCAGGAAATGAAAGCGACCCGCAAAAGACCCGAGCTCGATCGCCGCGCCGTCGCCGCACGCATTCTTCAGCATCGTCGTGGCGCCCTGGTCGTCGCAGGGTTGGGCGCGCCCTGCTGGGATACCGCCGCAGCCGGCGACGACGCGCTCAATTTCTACACGTGGGGTGGAATGGGCGGCGCCGCGATGGTCGGTCTCGGCCTCGCGCTCGCGCAGCCGGAGCGGCGCGTTCTCATCATCACCGGCGATGGCGAGATCCTCATGGGTCTCGGCTCGCTCGCGACGATCGGCGTTCAGAACCCAGGCAATCTTGCGGTCGTCGTCATGGACAACGAGCATTACGGCGAAACGGGCATGCAGGCGACGCACACGAGGCTCGGTGTCGACGTGGCGGGTATCGCGAAA
>DASRIK010000740.1:0-6431 GCA_035650035.1 Burkholderiales bacterium
TCGTGAGGAGCCGGATCTCCTCCAGAGTCGCGAGCGGCATGCTCTGCGACTCTTCGATGAAGACGACGACACGTTTTCCTTCCGCATAGCGGTTGACGAGATAATCCTGCAGTGCGTGCATGACCTGCAGTCGATCGGCGGCGCGATCCACGCCGAGCTGCAGCTCGAACGCGATTGCGTGGAGCACGTCTTCGGGCGCGACACTGGGGTTCGCCAGGTACACGCTTTCCACGTGGTCCGGCAGGCGACTCTGGAGCATGTGGAAAAGCATGGTCTTGCCGCTGCCGACTTCTCCCGTGACTTTGACCATGCCTTCGCCGCGCGTGATGGCGTACACCAGCGCGTCGAGTACGGGCCCGCGGTTGCCCCCACTGAAGAAGAAATCAGTGTTGGGTGTGATCTTGAACGGCGGTTCGGAAAGTCCGAAATGATCGTAGTACATGGTTTTCGGGCTTCCGTCACACTTTTACGGCGAGCCCAGCCTCCTAATCACTTGAGCTCTGCTTTATCGGCTATGTCGCCGTAGTTCTGCATGCGGCTGTACAAAGTAGTGCGATGGATGCCGAGGAGCTTGGCGGCGCGCGTGAGATTGCCTTGCGTGATGACGAGCGCGGCCTCGACGTATCCGCGTTCCCATTGCTGGAGGGTGTCGTCCAGGTTGAAGGACCTGCTGGTCTGGAGCTGGCGCCTGGCCGCTTCGAGCAGCGTATTGAAGTCGCCGGGGGACGCGATCGACCGCTTTTCTTCGGCCTCTCCGGTTTCCGTGTCGAGCTCGGCGTGGAGATGGTCGGCGGTGACGGTCTGGCCCTGGTACTTGGTCGTGAGCCGGATGACGATGTTGCGCAGCTCGCGGACGTTGCCCGCAAATCCATACTTCAGCCAGAGCGCCATCGCGCGGGCGTCGAGCTGAAAATGTTCGACTCCGGCCTGCCGCGCGTAGAAGTCGCGGAAATGGTCGAGCAGGAGCACCTTGTCCTGCCCGAGCTCGCGCAGCGGCGGCACCGCCAGCGTGAATACCGACAGCCGGTGATACAGATCTGCGCGAAAGCGGCCGCCGCGGATCTCCTGGCGCATGTCGCGGTTCGTGGCAGCGACGACGCGGGCGTTCGAGACGCGACTCTGCGTTTCGCCGACGCGCTGAAATTCGCCGTTCTCGAGCACCCGCAAAAGCTTCGCCTGCAGCTCGAGCGGAAGCTCGCCGATTTCATCGAGAAATAGTGTGGACTCATTCGCATCCTCGAAATAGCCTGCGCGCGAAGTCGTCGCCCCCGTGAAAGCCCCTTTCGCGTAACCGAACAGCGTCGGCTCGACGAGCGTGGGCGAAATGGCGGCGCAGTTGAGTGCGAGAAAAGGCCGGGCAGCGCGATGGCTCGTCAAGTGGAGCGAGCGCGCGACCAGTTCTTTTCCGCTTCCTGACTCACCTTCGATCAGGACGGGGAACGGCGCGTTCGCGAACTGGATGATCTGCTGGCGCAGCTTTTCCACGCAGACGCTTCTGCCGAGTAGGCCGCCTTCGGCAGGCCCGGAAGCCTCGGCGCCCTGGATTTCCAGCGCGCGCTTGAGCAACGCGCGCAGCGCGTCCGGCTCGCACGGCTTGTGGACGAAATCGACGGCGCCCAGCGCGCGCGCATGACGCGCATTCGTCTCGTCGCTCTGCCCCGAGAGCACGACGATCTTCATTTCCGGCGAATGGGCAATCAGCTCGGTTACGAGGTGGAAGCCTTCGTCGGGACGATGCGGCGTGGGCGGAAGGCCGAGGTCGATCAGCGCGAGTTGGGGTGCGCGGTCGAGCTGGCGAAGCAGGGTTTTGACCTGGGGACGGGATTTAGCGACATAGACCTTGAAGTCGCTTTCCAGCACGTACGTGAGCGTATCCGCGATGAGCGGATCGTCATCGACGATGAGCAGGTCCGGTTTTTGTCGATCGGGCAAGACCGTCCCCCGACGGTAGTGAGACGGGGGCTATTCTGCCAACAGGACCTTCCGCACCTTTCAGAGAAATGAGCGGCTTTCCGTCACCTGTTCTGCGAGATACACGCAAGGAATGCTTCTTCGAGCAGCGCCGTAGAGTAGCGGGCCTTGAGCTCGGCAGGCGTGCCCGCGAAACGCAACCGGCCCCCATGCAGGACCGCCATGCGATCGCAGAGCTCTTCCACGTCGGCGAGCGCGTGCGACGTGAAGAAAACGGTGCGGCCGGCGGTGCGAAGCTCGCGCAGCTCTTTTTTCAGCAGGGCCCGCGCTTTGGGATCGAGGCCGCTCGTGGGCTCGTCGAGCACCTGCAAGGCTTTTCCGGAGATGAGGCAGGCGGCGAGGCCGAGTTTCTGCGTCATCCCTTTCGAATAGGTCCGGGCGGGGCGATCGAGCGCGGCAAGACCGAGATCGAGCCGTCCGAACACCTGTCTAGCCCGTTCTTCTTCGTAGCCGCTGCGGTGGAGATCGGCCATGTATTTAAGAAAGTCGCGGCCGGTGAGATAAAAAGGCGGGTTGAAGCGTTCCGGCAGGAACGCGAGATCACGTCGTGATGTCGTGAGGCGGTGCGGCACGCCGAAAATCCGGATCTCTCCACGGTCCGGCTCTGCGAAGTCGAGCATGCATTTGATGAGCGTGGTCTTGCCGGCGCCGTTGCCGCCGACCAGGCCGAAAAGCTCGCCGCGGCGAACTTCCAGGCTCAGATCGTCGAGCGCCGGCGTGGCGCCAAAAGATTTGCTGACGCCCGCGAAATTGAGCGCAGCCGCACTGTCGCCCGTGCCTGTCATGCGGATAGCATAGCGCGAACGTAAGCCGTCACGTAGCTGCGATCGCCTGCCGTGCAGTGTAGAGGCTGTGCCAGCCGAGCTCCGCGATCGCGCGGCGGCAATTGATGAGCACGGTATGGGCCGCGCGTTCGATCCAGCTCCGATCGATCTCGTGGACAAAATAGCGCGCCCCGAAGCGCACGAGAGCTCCGGCGGTGTCGATGGAGACGCCGAAGCTGAAGCCTCGGCGCGTCCTGATCGCATCGCGCAGCGTGAAGCTGTCTTCGCTCGCGATGTTGTAGGCGCCACGGGCTTCGGCGTGGAGCGAGAGCAGGACTGCGTTCGCGAGGTCGTCTTCGTGCACGCACTGGAAAAGCGGTTGGGGCTGTCCCAGCTTCGGGTAGAACGGCTGCCGCAACAATCTGCGTACGGCGGGATGTGCGTGCGGCCCGACGACGAGATGAGGCCGCAGCCGTACGCAATGCGGAAAGTCGATCTCGAGCAGGCGTTCGAGATGGGCCTGCCGCTCGGCGTATGCAAAGCCCGCGAGCGGCCGCAGCGGGCTCTGCTCGTTTGCATGTACGGCCGGACCGTATACCGCCGCGCTGGAGAGATGCACGAGACGCTGCACGCCCGCCGCGTGCGCTTCCTGAAAGAGCTTGTGGATCGGACGCACGCTGGCATCGATCGAATCAGCCGGGCTCGAGGACGACAGAGAAGCGCGCGAAGCGAGGTGCACGAGCGCATCGTGGCCGCGCAGTATCTCTGCCGGCACGGCGTCGCCGCGTTCGAGGTTGATGCGCTGGAACTTCGGATCCTCGAAAGGGAGCGGTTGCGTAGAGCCGCCGGTGACTGCTTCCACTGCCTCGCTCCTGCAGAGCGCAGGCAGGAGTGCCTGGGCGAAGGACGTACCCGCGTCGGTGACGAACACTTTCATGCCCGGATGATAGTGAAGTGGTTTAGAATCCGCACTTTTTGGCGCTTGCCGAACGCGGTGGCCCAAGAGAACCTCGTAGAAATCTCCGACCTAAGCTTCGCATACGACCGGCGTTCCATTCTGAGCGGAATCAACATGGTGATCCCGCGCGGTAAGGTCGTCGCGATCATGGGGGTAAGCGGGTCGGGCAAGACAACACTGCTCCGCCTGATCGCCGGCGTCGTGAAACCGTCGCGCGGCGAAGTGCGCGTCGACGGCGTGCGGGTGAACGATCTCGATACCGAAGGCATATATCGGCTGCGCCGGCGCATGGGCATGCTGTTTCAGTTCGGCGCCCTTTTCACCGATCTTACGGTGTTCGACAACGTTGCGTTTCAGATACGCGAGCACACCGGGCTCGACGAACGAATGATCCGCGACCTTGTCCTCATGAAACTGCACGCGGTAGGGCTGCGGGGCGCCCAGCGGCTCATGCCCTCGGAGCTCTCCGGCGGGATGGCCAGGCGTGTCGCGCTCGCGCGCGCAATCGCGCTCGACCCGATGCTGATCATGTACGACGAGCCTTTCACCGGCCTCGACCCGATTTCGCTGGGCGTCATCAGCAATCTCATACGGAAGTTCAACGACGCATTGGGCGCGACGTCGATCGTCGTCACGCATGACGTGCAGGAGGCGCTGGAGCTCGTCGATTACGTTT
Organism: Burkholderiales bacterium; assembly: GCA_035650035.1. Lineage (GTDB taxonomy): Bacteria > Pseudomonadota > Gammaproteobacteria > Burkholderiales > SG8-41 > JAQGMV01. Next base: position 4,370 of record DASRIK010000740.1, read on the forward strand.
ATTACGTCTCGGAGGGACGGATCGTCGCGCAAGGCACGCCGGACGAGATGCGCGCATCGACCGATCCGCTGGTGCGGCAGTTCGTGTACGGCGAGCAGGATGGTCCGGTTCCCTTCCAGTACCCCAGCCGAGAATTCGCCCGAGATCTGAGGCTCTCCTAAACGTTCATGTTCAACCGTTCCGCGCTTCTCAACATCCGCGGCCTGGGCCATCACACGGTAGACGGCGTGTGGCGCCTCGGCTATGCGGTTCGCTTCTTCGGTATCACGCTCGCGAGCTCGGCGACAGCGTTCAGGCGTTTTCGCCTGATCGTGCGCGAGCTCTACTTCACGGGCGTGCTGTCGCTCATCATCATTCTCGTTTCGGGACTTTTCGTCGGCATGGTGCTTGGCCTGCAGGGTTACCACACGCTGCAGACCTACGGCTCCGAGTCCGCGCTCGGTGTGCTCGTCGCGCTCTCTCTCGTGCGCGAGCTCGGGCCGGTCGTAGCTGCGCTGCTCTTCGCGAGCCGCGCAGGTTCTGCGATGACGGCGGAAATCGGGCTCATGAAAGCGACCGAGCAGCTCGCGGCGATGGAAATGATGGCTGTGGACCCGATCGCCCGGGTGGTCGCGCCGCGCTTCTGGGCGGGGGTCATATCGATGCCGCTCCTCGCGGCGCTCTTCAGCGCCATGGGTATTTTCGGCGGATACCTAGTCGGCGTTGTACTGATCGGCGTCGACGAAGGCTCGTTCTGGTCGCAGATGCAGGCCGCCGTCGATGTGCGCCAGGACATCCTGAACGGCGTCATCAAGAGCTTCGTCTTCGGGGTCGCCGTGACCTGGATCTCGCTCTTCGAAGGTTATGATGCGCCGCCTACGGCCGAAGGTGTTTCCGGCGCTACGACGAGGACCGTGGTGACGTCATCGCTCGCGATCCTGGGACTCGATTTCCTGCTCACCTCATTCATGTTCCGGGGAATCTGATGCAACGTTCGACACTCGACCTGTGGGTTGGTCTTTTCGTGTGCGCCGGCATCGCTGCTCTGCTGGTCCTCGCGTTGAAAGTCGGCAACATGGGCAGCGCCGGCATTGGCGCCGACAGTTACAAGCTTTACGCGAACTTTGACAACATCGGCGGTCTGAAGCCCCGTGCCCCCGTGAAAAGTGCCGGTGTGGTCGTGGGCCGCGTCGCACGCATCGCCTTCGACAACGAAAGGTTCAACGCGCGGGTGGAGATGAGCATCGACACCGATTACAAATTCCCGAAGGACACGGTAGCTTCCATCCTGACCTCCGGCCTGCTGGGAGAGCAGTACATCGGGCTCGATGCGGGCGGCGACACGGCGAACCTCGCGAACGGAGAGACGATCAAGCTCACGCAGTCGGCCGTCGTGCTGGAAAAGCTGATCAGCCAGTTCCTGTACAGCAAGGCGGCAGAAGGCGACAACGCCAAAAAATAGCGATGATTTCCTGTGAGGGCGAGCGGTGCCTGGTCGAAGGGCCGATCACGATCGGCAACGCGACCGCCGTGCTCGCCGAGAGCCAGAGCCTGTTTACGAATCCCCGTATGGTTGTCGATCTCGCCGGCGTGACGGAAGTCGATTCGGCGGCGGTCAGCCTGCTGCTCGAATGGCGCCGCTCGGCCGCGCGGGCCAATCGTCAGATCGCATTCGTGAACCCGCCGCAGAGCCTGAAAAGCCTCGCCGAGCTGTACGGCGTCTGGCATCTGCTCGCGCCTGCATAGCGCGGTTTCGCGCGTGCGCCGCCGAGCGACGGCGCTCTTCCATCCAAATGCCATGACGCCCGCGATTCAGGTCGAACGTGTCGCCAAGCGCTACGGTGCAGTCGAAGCATTGGCCGAAGTGAGCCTCGAGATCGCGCGCGGCGAGTTTTTCGGGCTGCTCGGTCCCAATGGCGCCGGGAAAACGACGCTCATCAGCATCATCGCGGGCTTGACGCGCGCGACGTCAGGGACGGCGCGCGTGCTTGGATACGACGTCGTGAGCGATTATCGCAATGCGCGCCTTGCGCTCGGAGTCGTCCCGCAGGAACTCGTGTTCGACCCGTTCTTCACGGTGCGC
>DASRIK010000741.1:0-10301 GCA_035650035.1 Burkholderiales bacterium
ATCGCGACCTGCTTGTCGCTGGGAAGCACGAGCTGGTGAATGACGCGCCAGCTCTGCTCCATCGCAGCGGCCTTGAGCGGAGAGAAGCGATTCCGCCATGGCACTGTGGTCGTGCCGGCGCTCGCGAGAAATGCGAATGCCGCCTCGGTATACGCGCCCGAGACCGGGTCCGGCTCGGAGCCGAGGCCGGTATCCTGATAGTCGGTCACCCAGATCTCGGCGTACGCACGGTCGCGCGCCGCGAGCACGGGCTCAAGGCCCGTCGGTCGCAGAAGACGTCTGGCTGCAGATGCGTCGACGGTTCCAGCGAGTATGCACGCGTCGGCCTGGTACGCATGAAAGGGCGTTTTGACGACCACGCCGCTCTGCAACCGGAACTCCCCGTTCTGCGGATACTGCTCGAACAGGGGGTCGCTACGTGCTTCGGTCGCCGGGGTGCGCCGCAGATTGCTTTGTCTTAACATGCAGGCATGCTCAGCATTGAACCCACCGGCAGGATACTCGGGGCGCGCGTAACCGGCATCGACCTTTCGGAACCGCTGCGCGATCGCGATTTCGCCACGATCTTCTCGGCTGTCGCGGAGCACGGCGTGCTGTGCTTTCCGGGGCAGAAGCTCGACGCCGCGGCGCTTCGGGATTTTTCGCAGCGTTTCGGGCGCATCCAGGGCTCGGTCACCGGGAAGTATCACCACCCCGCAGTTCCGGAGGTCGGATATCTGTCGAACGTGATGGAAAACGGCGAGCCGATCGGACTCGCCGATGCCGGGCAGGACTGGCACACCGACATGACGTACAACGCCACGGTCGGCTTCGTGAACGTGCTCTATGCCGTGAAGGTGCCGCGCCGCAATGGGAGGGCACTCGGTGCGACACAGTTTGCCAACATGCATGCGGCGTACGAGGACCTCGATCCCGAGCTCAAAGCGCGACTCGCGGGCATGACCGCCACACACGACTTCAACAAGTTCTGGGAGCAGATGCGCACGCGGCCCGGCAGCATTCGACCCGCACTCACGCCGGAGCAGCGACGCAAGCGGCCCCCGTCCGTCCATCCGATTTTTCTCGAGCACCCGATCACCGGCCGCACGGTGCTCTATTGCAATCCCGGTTACGCGGTTCGCATCAATGAGCTGCCACAGCGCGAAAGCGACGAGATGCTGCAGAAGCTCTTCGAGCACCAGCTTCAGCCGAAGTACCAATACGAGCACACATGGACGGAAGGCGATGTGCTCATGTGGGAACACATCGGTACGCTGCACAATGCGGTTGCGGATTACGGTGCGGACGAGCATCGGCTGATGATGCGATGCCAGGTGCTGGCGGACCGGGTCTTCGATCCGGACTTCGTCCGTAAGACGCTGAGTCTCGCGCAGCCGGTCTAGCAGGGGCGCACCGCGACGGCGCGCGAGGCACCGGCCCGGTGCGGCTGCGCTGGGCCACGTCTTTGTAATTCCACCGGTAATCAAGCACTTGGTGTTTTCCTGCCGATGGCATACCTCGTGCTGAATACCGCGTGGTATGCAAGGACGTTCAGAGGACCCGCCTTCCCATAGCCTGGACTTCGAGCGGCTGAGCGCCGCGTACGACGCGCGGCAGCTTACGCCCACCGCCGTCGTGCGAGGCGTGTTGTCCCGTATCGAAGTCAGCCAGTCCTCGAATCCAGCCTGGATACACGTGTTCGCGCGCGATGCATTGCTCGCGCGCGCGGCGGAGCTCGAGCAGCGCCGCGCGCACGGCGAACGATTGCCGCTCTACGGCGCGCCTTTCGGGGTCAAGGACAACGTCGATGTGGCCGGTGCGCCGACCACTGCCGCGTGTCCTGCCTATCGCTACATAGCATCCGGTACGGCCCACGTGGTCGAACGACTCGAGCATGCCGGCGCGATCTGCATCGGCAAGACGAACATGGACCAGTTCGCAACCGGCCTCGTCGGCACGCGCTCGCCGTACGGGGCCTGCTCGAATCCATTCGATTCACGTTACATCTCCGGCGGCTCAAGCTCGGGTTCCGCGGTCGCTGTCGCGCTCGGACACGTGAGCTTCGCGTTGGGCACCGACACAGCAGGCTCAGGGCGCGTGCCTGCAGCCTTTTGCAACGTCGTGGGGGTGAAGCCGACTCGCGGTCTCGTCAGCACGAAGGGCATCGTTCCGGCGTGCCGCTCTCTCGATTGCGTATCGGTCTTCGCGCTGACCGTCGAAGACGCCGGGTCCGTGTTGCGAATCGCGCAGGAGCCAGACGAAAGCGATCCTTACAGGAGATCGTCTAACCAGGAAGTCGACGGAGCACGCCACGCTTTTCTCCGCTGCGGCATCCCGCGCGCAGCCGATTTGCGCTTTTTCGGTGATGAAGCGGCAAAGATAGCTTTCCGACGCGCAACCGAGACCCTCGAGTCAGTGGGCGCAGAGCTCATCGAGATCGATTACGCGCCTTTCGCCGAAGCGGCGCGCCTGCTCTATGAAGGGCCCTGGCTCGCAGAACGGCTCGCCGCCATCAAGACGTTCTATGAACGTTCGCGCGACGAGATGCACCCCGCTGTCCGCGAGATCATCGGCGGCGGGGCACGGTTCAGCGCAACGGACGTGTTCGAGGCGCAAGACCGTCTTCAGGCGCTGAAAAGCGAGTCAGCCGAAACGTGGCAGCGCGTCGACGTTCTCGTGGTCCCAACCGCAGGGACGATTTACCGCATCGATCAAGTTGCCGCCGATCCCCTGAGGCTGAATAGCAACCTCGGCTACTACACGAACTTCGTCAATTTGCTCGACCTTGCAGCGCTTGCAGTCCCTGCGCGATTTCGCGACGACGGGCTGCCTTTTGGCATCACGCTTATTGCACCCGCATTGCAGGACGCATTGCTGGCGCACTGGGGCGCGCGCTTTCATCGCGACTGTGCGCCGATGCTCGGCGCGACGCAGTTCCGGCTGCCGCGAACCGCAGGGGCGAAAACGTCCGTCGCCGAGGAGCAGCGTGTGGAGTGCAGCCGATGATCGCACAACCGGAAACGAAACTGCGGCCAGTGCCGGCGCCCGAGCAAGCGCCGCCGCGGCAAACGTATATCACGGTCCGCGGTTTATCGAAGCGCTTCGGCGGCAGTGTGCTCTACGAGAGCTTCGATCTCGACCTGCCGCAGGGTCGGATCACCTCGATTTTCGGACCGAACGGTTGCGGGAAATCGACTCTCATCAACATGATCTCGGGGCTTACCCCGGTCGATGCCGGCGAGATCCTGTTCGACGGCAAGACACTGCGCGACACCACGATCGGGTACGTGTTTCAGAACTACCGTGACGCGCTCATGCCGTGGAAGCGGGCAATAGACAACATCAAGTACCCGCTCGAAATTGCCCGCAAGAGCAAAGCTGAATGCAGCCGACGCGCCGACGAGCTCATCGCATCGTTCGATATCGGATTCGACCTGCATCGCTATCCGTACGAGCTTTCCGGAGGCCAGCAGCAGCTCGTTTCGATCATGCGCGCGCTCGCGCCGCACCCCGAAGTGCTGTTCCTCGACGAGCCGTTCTCGGCGCTCGATTACGAGATGACGCTTTTCATACGCGACAAGCTGCAGGAGATTTTCGTCGCGACGGGCGTAACCATGCTGCTCGTCTCCCACGATCTCGAAGAAGCTGTATATCTGGCGGATCACGTGCTGCTGCTCACGAAGCGGCCGACGCGCGTCGCGGAAAACGTCCGTTTCACGGCTCCACGCACGCGCAACGCGGGAACGCTCTCGACCGACTATTTCATTCAGACGAAAGCCCACTGTCTCGAGATATTCCAGCGCGAGGTGCGCAAATGAACCGGGCAGCCGTTTCGATTGCATTCGTCGGCCCCGTTCTGCTGCTGGCGGTGTGGTGGCTTGCGTTCGACGCGCAATGGGTGAATCACAAGCTGCTGCCGAGTCCATGGTCGACGGTGCAGTCGTTGTGGGAAAGCGTCGTCTCCGGGTCCATGACCAGGGATTTTCTGAGCACGCTCAATCGGACGCTGTCGGCGTTTGCCATGGCGGCCGCGGCCGGTATTCCGGTGGGAATCGTTCTGGGCTCGAATCAGAAGGTGTATCGCTCCATCGAATTCCTGGTCGATTTCTTCCGCTCGACGCCGGCAACAGCGATGTTCCCGCTCTTCCTGCTGATATTCGGCATCGGCGACTTCGCGAAGATCGCGGTGGCGGCATTCGCGGCCTGGCTGGTCGTCGTCTTCAATGTCGCCTATGGCGTCATGAACGCACGGCAAACCCGCATCCTCGCCGCGCGGGTGATGGGCGCGTCGAGTCTGCGCGTCTTTCGCGACGTCATGTTTTTCGAGTCATTGCCGCAGACTTTTGTCGGACTGCGCATGGCGGCCTCCGTCGCGCTCGTCGTCATCATCGTTGCGGAGATGTTCATCGGTTCGAGCGATGGCCTGGGCCGCCGCATCATCGACTCGCAGCAGGTGTTCGACCTTCAGCAGATGTACGCCTCCATCATCGCGAGCGGCATCATGGGCTACGGCATGAATCTCATCTTCCTCGGCATCGAAAAATGGCTTGTTCATTGGTCCGGTAAATAACTTTCAAATGGAAAAACAAACTATGGTCAAACGTGTCGTGCTCGGTTTGATTGGACTGATGCTTTGGGCGCCGGTAGCCGCGCAACAGAAGATGGACAAAGTGGTGGCCTCATGGCTGCCCATCATGCAGACGATGGCCTATTACGTGGCCCTGGAGGAGAAACTTTTCCAGAAGGCCGGGATCGAGATCGATTCGAAAATGTTCCAGAACCCGAATCAGATCATCGATTCGCTCGTCGCGGGTCAGGCGGACTTCGGCCCGCCCGGGGCGGCGGCGGGCATCACGGTCCTGGCGGAAGCGCGCTATCCCGGCACGTTCAAAGTGTTCGGACTGCAGGGCGGCGGCATCAAGGTGAAGCTCATCAACGATGGACTGATCGTCAGGAACGATTCGACGATCACATCGTTCAAGGACCTCAGGGGCAAGTCGCTGGGGCATCTGCCCGGCGTGCAATGGCGCACGATTTCGCGCCACATCGTGCGCTCGAACGGACTCGATCCCGACAAGGATGTGCGGCTGCAGGAAATCGCGGTCGCCTTACAGGTGCCGTCGGTCGTCGCGGGGACGGTCGATGCGACGCTCTCGCTGGAGCCCGTCGGATCGATCGCGGTCGCTTCCAGGGAAGCCAAGCGCGCCATGACCAATCCGGTGGCGAGCTTCGTCGCTGATCCTTTCTATTCCGGCGTGGCGGTGCTCACGACGAAATTCATGAAAGAGCGTCCAGCGGTGGCACGCAAGGTCGTCGAGGTGCTCGATCAGGCCACGGACCTGGCGATGAAAAACTTCGAGAAGTATCGGGCGATCATTCCGAAGTACACGCCGATCAAGCCGGATCAGGTCCAGCATGTCGCGCAGCCGTATCTGCGGGGCTTCAAAGATCTCAACGATACGGACATCCGCTCGTATCAGGCGCTCGTCGACGTCTTCTACAAGGAGAACGTGCTCAAAGAGAAGTTCGACGTGAAAAACGTTCTGCTGAAAAGCGGCGACATCCATTAAATCCGAGGGAAAGACTCAAATGGCAGTGAAACGTTTTCGTGCGGCGGTGGTGCAGACGCTGGCTGTCCTGGGCGACATCGATGCGAACATCGAGTTGCTCACGCGCTATACCGAAGAGGCGGTGCGTCTCGGCTCGAAGCTCGTGGTGTTTCCGGAGTGCATGAACACGGGCTATCTGTTCGATTCGAAGGAGCACTGCGCCAGGCTTGCCGAGCCGGTGAACGGCCGGTACGTGCAGGCGATGGCGGAGCTTGCAAAAAAGCACCGGATACACATCGCGAGCGGCATCACCGAGCGGCACACCCAGAGCGGCAGGATTTTCAACAGCGGCGTGCTGGTGGACTCGCGCGGTGAGCTTGCATTGCATTATCAGAAACAGTTTCTCGCGACGCACGACCAGAACTGGTTCGAGTTCGGTGAAAAAGGCTGCCCCATCGCCGACACCGAGCTCGGCCGCATCGGGCTCCTCATCTGCTTCGATGGTCGCATACCCGAAATTGCGCGCTGCCTTGCGCTTGACGGGGCAGACGTGATCGTCGACATGGCCAACTTCTTTGCGATGGATCAGGCGGAGATGTGGGTGCCGGCGCGTGCCTTCGAGAACGGCGTGTGGTTCGTCGCCGCGACGAAAGCCGGGGTAGAGCGCAGCATCTACTATCCGGGCGGCAGCATGATCGTTGCGCCGACGGGTGACGTCGTGGCGAAAATGCCTTACGACGTGCACGGTATCACGAGCGCGGAAATCGACGTGACGGCGGCCTCCTACAAGAAATGGCCCGCCGGCGGCGATAAGTTCGCCGACCGGCGCCCGGAGTGCTATGAGCTCCTGGCCAAACCTTTCGAAGAGACGCCCGTCGCGCCGTTGCTGAAGCAACCCCTCGTGCCTGAAGAGGCGACGACAAAGGTCGCCGCGGTTCAGGCGCACATGACGACGCGCATCCGAAGCGTCGATGCTGCGCTCGAGATGGCAGATCACACGGCCAAGCTCGGCGCCAAGGTGATCGTGCTGCCTCAGCACTTCAACATCGACACGTGGCTGCCGGACATTTTCCAGGCGTCGGCGGCAGCCAAGAATACCGGGATGATATTGCAACGCGTCGCCGCGATTTCCAAGACGTACGGCTGCGCGATCGTCGTGCCCGTGATGGAAGCGAGCGGCAGCGGGATCGTGCCGAGTGCGGTGCTTGTCGGCCCCGGTGGGGAGACGATCGGCAAGTACCAGCAAGTGCATCTCGAGCCGCAGCTGCGCAACTGGGCGAACGCCGGATCCGGCTTCAAGGTCTTCCAGACGCCGTTCGGCCGTATCGGGATGATGCTGGGCCATGATGGGCTCTATCCCGAGTCCACACGGATTCTTGCACTCATGGGCGCGGACATCATTACGTGGTCGACCGCATGGCGGCATGCGTACGAGCGTCAGCTCCTTGCGGTGCCGAAAGCGGAAGACAATCGCGTCTTCCTCATTTGTGCCAACCGCACGGACTGCCCATATCCCGGGGGCTCGCTGGTCATTCCCCCGAACGGCTTCCCGCATTGGGACCTGAACGTTATCTCGCCGCCCGTGCTGCGTCACGGGGCCGTGATGCCGGCATTTGCGAATCTGGCACTCGCGCGTCAGAAAAAAATGATCCCGAAAGTCGACATGCTCCGAAACCGGCTCGTGAAGACCTATGGCCCGCTCACGGCGGTGCCGGAAGCGGCGGCGGCTGCGTGACGCTCTCCGCCGGAGGAGATGACCACCATGATCAAGAACCTTCCGACGAAAAGCCTCGCCACGGGCGTGTACGAGCGCATCAAGGCAGACATTTTCGATTTCTGCCTCTTGCCGGGTGACCGTTTCACCGAAACCGAAGTGGCCGCACGGCTCGGCGTATCCCGCACGCCTGTGCGCGAAGCCCTTTACCGGCTCGAGCGCGAAGGCTACATCGATGTGTCTGCCCGCAATGGCTGGAGCGTGAAGCCTTTCGACTTCACTCTCTTCGAGAATCTGTACGACGTGCGCGTGGTGCTGGAAGTGGCCGCCGTGCGCAAGTTGTGCGAAATGGAAGCTCAGCCGGAGCTTGGCGGCCTTGCGAAGATCTGGCTCGTTTCGCCGGACGAACGCGTGCGCGACCCGCAAATGGTGTGCGAAATGGATGAAGATTTCCACGGCACGCTACTGCTCGCCTCCGGGAATCCGGAGATGGCTCGCATACACCGGGACATTGCAGAACGCATCCGGATCATCCGCAGGCTCGATTTCACTCAGCAGGAACGCATCGATGCGACGTACGACGAGCACGCGACGATTCTCCGCAGTGTGATGCAGCGCAGGCTCGATCAGTCGCGGCTGCTACTTCGTGCTCACATCGAGGCGAGCAAGGCGGTGGTGCGGCAGATCACGCTCCACCGGCTGCATTCGGCGCGGCCGGTGCCGGCGCAGCGTACGGCGTAAAGCTAGCACACCCCGTATTCCGGTGAGCGGGGGCGTCGCAGACGCGGGGTCTCCCGCGAACGTAACATTCGAACGCCCGTTAGAACTCACGTCCGAGACTGCGAGGCTTTGGGAGGCGCTGCGGGGGCGTCGCAGACGCGAACGTAACATTCGAACGCCGATTAGCACTCACGTGCGAGCCTGCGAGGGTCAGGGAGACGGCCGGGCCTCGATTAGGCCGCCGTTTTCAGCGGCCGTTTGACGTGGCTCGTCAGGCGCTGCGTGAGCCCGCGGCGTATCTCGTTGAACGCCGGAGACGAGACGTCGCGCGGCCGCTCGAGCGTGACGGGAATGTCGGCCTGCACGCGGCCGGGACCCGCTGTCATGACGACCACACGGTCCGCGAGCAGCGTCGCTTCTTCCACCGAGTGCGTCACGAAAATCACCGTGACCCCGGTGCGGGCCCAGATCTGCAGGAGCTCGTCCTGGAGCTGCTCGCGCGTGAGCGCGTCAAGCGCGCCGAAGGGTTCGTCCATGAGCAGGATGTTCGCTTCGTTCGCGAGCACGCGCGCGATCGCAACGCGCTGCTTCATGCCGCCCGAGAGCTGCGAGGGAAATCGATCGGCAAAGGCTTCGAGCCCGACCATATTCATGTACTGGTCGGCCGTTTGACGGACCTCGGCTGCAGCAAGTCCCTTCTGCCGCGGCCCGAACGCGATGTTCTGCCGGACAGTGAGCCATGGGAAGAGCGCGTAATCCTGGAACACCATGCCTCGATCGCTGCCAGGGCCCGTCACAGCGTGGTCGTAAATGGCGACCTCGCCGGATGTCGGCTGCTCGAATCCTGCAACGATCCGAAGGAGCGTCGACTTGCCGCATCCGGAAGCGCCGATGAGACAGACGAACTCGCCTTTGTTGATGACGAGATTCACGTGATGCAGCGCCTCGACCTGGTCAGCTCCCATCTGGAAGACCTTGTTCACGTCGCGTATCGCGAGGAACGGACGGCGCGCGGTGGCGTTATCCATGATGTTGCGGGCTCCAGCGAAGCACGCGGTCATTGACGGCAACGATGATGCGGTCGGTGAGGAAGCCCGCGACGCCGATCACGATCATCCCTGTGATCACGAGATCCGTACGGGACAGCGTGCGGCCGTCCATGATGACGGAGCCGAGCCCCGTCGGCACGCCGGTCATCTCGCCGACGACGATGAGTATCCACGCGAAGCCATGGGCGAGTCGGAGGCCGTTGAAGATACTGGGCGTTGCGGCCGGGAGAACCACCTGCCGGAACATGCGCGAGCCGTCGCAACCCAGCATGGCCGCGGCTTCGAAAAGCTTCGTGTCGACCGAGCGTACGCCGAAAATCGTGTTGAGCAGGATCGGGTAGAACGCGCCGAGAAACACGAGAAAGATCGCCGAACGCGGACCCAGTCCGAAGAAAATCATCGAAAGCGGCAGCCACGCCGTCACGGGAATCGGCCGCAGCAGCGAGAGCGTCGGATCGAGGAGCTGCCGTATCGCTTTCACTTTTCCGATGAGGAGCCCGAGCGGCACGCCGAGCAGCACGGCGAGCGCGAAGCCGCCGTAGACGCGCTCCATCGATGCGAGCAGATGCGTGACGATGGTTCCGCTGAAGGCGTCGTTGTGTATGCCGCCGAATGCGAAGTCATACATCATCATCCCCACCTGCCCGGGGGTCGGAATGAGGCGCGTGCCGGTCATGACCACGAGCTGATGCCAGAGCACCACGAGCACGACGGGAAAACCGATACCGAGGAGCAGCCCCTGGACGCGCTCGAGCGTGACGCGCCGCCGGGTCGCGGCGCGCACGTTTGGCGCCGCCGGAGCGTTCATGGGAACGACGGCGACCGACGGTGCCGGTGGATCGGCGGGCAGTGCGGATGCGGCGGGCGCGATTTCAGCCGGCTTGGTCGCGAGGTTCACGGCGGACGCTTGCATCACGCGTTCGTCTGCTCTCGCTACCGTGCCGAGGCGACAGCCGTCGGCATGAACTTCGTCGTGATGAACTTATCGAAGTTCGGTATCTCCCGAATCTGCTTCTTCTCGTGCATGAGCTGCGCGTACGCTTTGGCGCGCTTGATGAACTCGTCGTCGATCTTCCACGTGAGCTCCACGTTCGGCGATGCGAGCTCGATCGATTTGCGCGTCTGGCCGAGCTTCTGCACGGCCATTTCGACTTTCGCGCTCTCGTTGGCCATCGCGTACTCCGTCGCTTTGCGATGGATGTCCATGATGAGCTTGATGAGCTCGGGATTCTTCTCGACGGTCTCCTGCTTCGCGCCCCAGACCATGTTGAGAGAGCCGATGGCGGTGCT
>DASRIK010000742.1:0-20231 GCA_035650035.1 Burkholderiales bacterium
ACGCGCGATCGTGAGCGTGCCGGCGGGAGTCCCCGAATCGTGAACCTCTACACGATGCGATACGAACGGTGGATGGATGGGATCATGTACTTCGGCGACCAGATCGCCTTTGGCGTCGTGGACGGCGCGCCACTCCATCTCGCCATCGCGCAGCCGATGCGCGAGCAGAGTTTCGAGACGTGGCGTTTCCGTCTGCCAGAGCTCGGGATTGGCATTGATCAGCTGAGTCACCAGCCGGGCATTTATTTCAGCTTCCGTCGTCAGAATGGCGTGCTGCGACTGATAACCGAAAACGAAGAACAACAGCGGCGGGAGCAGTGCTACGACGCACGCAGCAACTGCCGCAATGATCGTGAGCGAGCGGTTCATCGACCTTTACCGGTCCGCGCCAGCGGAAAGGATATCTGCGCTTGGCACCCAGTGCCCGGTTTCGGCAAGAATCCGGCGTCCTTCCGGCGAGCGTACGAACGCAATGAAACGGGCTGCAGCTTCCGACGGCTTGCCTTTGGTTACGATATAGACCGACTTGAAGTAGGGGTACGCGCCATCCGCGAGTGTCTTCACGGTCGGTTTGACGCCGTCGATCGCCAGCGCAACGAGGGCGCGCTTTTCGGACATGATCAAAGCGAGCGATAAAGTGCCGAGCGCGCCTTTGATCCGGCCGATCTCGCTTGCGCTGTCCTGATCCGTCACCGCGACGATCATGCCTTCACGCGCCATGGCTCCGGCGACGGCGTCCTTGATGGCGGGCGAAAACGAAGCAAGTAACGCTGTGTCGCGGTCGTTCGCTGGCCGCAGCACGAGTCGTATGGGCGTACCGTCGGGCCACTTGGAGACTCTGCCGGCGTAGATGTCGGCGATTCCCCGCAGCGTGATGCCCGCGGCGTCTGCGCGCGCCGTTGCAAGCACGAAAGGCGTCCGGCCGTATTCGATCGCAGCATAGCCGCGCGCCGCTTCTTCGCTTTTCAGCGGACGGCCGATCACCGCGAAGTGAACGGCACCCTGTTCGAGCGCTTTCAACCCGCCGCCGCTTCCGAGGTTAGGCGCGATACCGAGCGAAAACTGTGGGTCTACTTTGGCATACGCGTTGGCGAGGAGGCGCATCGTTCCGAGCGCCGCACCTGTGCCGCCCGTACGAACTGTTTCGGAATACGCCAACGGCGTGGTCAAGGCGCTGAACACAGCCAGGCCGGTTATGGCCGCGCGCAAGCGGCCTTTCGCCCCGTACCGGATGGCTCGCGAAGGGATCGACATTGTGGTGTTCCTGCTGATGGTCCGGACCAGTGTGAACCGCAGCGTTCTTATCGGCACTCCCGACGCAAACCATTAGTGCGGCAGCCGCATTGCTTCACTCGCGCGCGGCTCCCGCTGCTCCTATGAAACTCTGAGGAGGCTGGAAGATAGTTGCATCGCACAAAACTGATGTACATCAAAAATACGTTGAGAAAAGTCGATCCGGCGAGCCGTTAAACATCACGGCGGGAGATTTTCTCCAGCCATGCCTGGAAGACACAGCACGTGAACACCATGACCGCACGCCTTGCAATCGGAGGCGGTTCGGCTGCGTCCCCTCTCCGGAAAAAAGGTCCCTTCACCGCGTCCCGTGACGCGAGCTCATCGTGAAAATAGAAAACCTGCTGCATCTCTGGCCCGGCAAGGACCGGCACGCAATCATCGAGAACAGGACATACGACGAGATCGTCGTCGGCGATTCGGCGGCTATCGAGCGCACGCTGAAGCACCAGGACATCCAGCTTTTCGCGATTGCCTCCGGTGACGTCAACCCGACGCATCTCGACGACGACTTTGCGCGCGACTGCGGGTTGAACGCGGCGACGGGCCACGGCATGTGGAGCGCGGCGCTCATATCCGCCGTTCTCGGCGTGAAGTTCCCCGGGCCCGGCACTGTTTACACCGGCCAGAATCTCCGCTTCCACGCGCCTGCAAGAGTGGGCGACACGCTGACCGCGATGATCACCGCGACGGCCAAAGACGATGCGACGAAGCGCGTGAAGCTCGATTGCGTCGTGACGAACCAGAGCGGCGCGCTCCTCGTGTCCGGCGAAGCTGAAGTGATCGCGCCCACGCAGAAGATCTCGCGCGAAATCACCAGGCTCCCCGACCTCATGTTCGAAGACAAGGCCGCACGCTACGAGCGGTTGATCGGCATCTCCAAAGGACTCGAGCCGGTGCCGATGGCAGTCGTGCATCCGTGCGACGGGCAGGCGCTGCGGGGTGCGCTCGATGCGCGCGACGCGGGCCTGATCGTGCCGATCTTGATCGGGCCTGAAGAGAAGATACGCGCTGTCGCCGCGGCAGAAGGAATGGCTCTGGACGGCGTGTCCATTATCGATGTCGCCCACAGCCATGCAGCCGCGGAAACGGCCGTGAGAATGGCGCATGAAGGGGAGGTCCGCGCGCTCATGAAAGGCTCTCTGCACACCGACGAGCTCATGAGCGAAGTGGTCAAGCGCGATGGCGGATTACGCACCAGCCGGCGCATCAGCCACGTCTTTCTCATGGACCTTCCTACCTATTCGACGCGTCTTCTCATCACCGATGCCGCCATCAACATCGAACCTACCCTCGAAGAAAAAGCCGACATCGTCCGCAACGCGATCGATATGGCCATCACGCTGGGGATCGAGAGACCGAAAGTCGCCATTCTCGCCGCGGTGGAAACCGTGCATCCGAAAATGCGCTCGACCACGGATGCGGCTGCGCTCTGCAAGATGGCCGATCGAGGCCAGATCAGAGGCGGGCTTCTCGACGGGCCGCTCGCGTTCGACAACGCGGTTTCGCTCGCCGCCGCCCGCACGAAAGGCATTTGCTCGGAAGTCGCGGGCAGGGCGGAGATTCTCCTGGTGCCTGACCTCGAGTCGGGCAACATGATCGCAAAGCAGCTTGAATACCTCGCGAACGCTGTCGCCGCCGGCATCGTGCTCGGCGCGCGTGTTCCTATCGTGCTCACGAGCCGTGCCGATAACGCGAAGACGCGCGCAGCCTCGTGCGCCATCGCGCAGGTGCTTGCGCACGCCAAGAATCGTCACAACGGATGACACACCATGTACTTCGAAGAGCTTGCCGTCGGCCAGAGCGCCGAGACCGTGAGAGTGGTCACTCAGGCAGATATCGTCGCCTTCGCGGAAGTATCGGGCGATCGCAACGCGGTGCATCTCAGTCCCGAGTACGCGTCGAAAACGACCTTCAAAGGGGTCGTCGCGCACGGAATGCTTTCGGCGTCGTTCATTTCAGGTGTGCTCGGCACGAAGCTGCCGGGCGAAGGCACGATCTACATCGGCCAGAGCCTGCGGTTTCTCGCGCCGGTGCGGCCAGGTGATGCCGTAGTGACTCGCGTGACCGTGAAGGAAATCAGAGCGACAGCGAAGTCGCGGGGCGAAGTGATCTGCCTCACGACTTCGCGCGTGGGCGACGTCATCGTGATCGACGGTGAAGCGACCGTGCTTGTGCCGAAGTTGAATCGCGAGGCCGCGTGAATGCGCGCGCTGGTCGTCAACGCGGGTAGCTCGAGTCTCAAGTTCGCGGTCTACGGCGGCGAGGCGCTCGATCGGCTCGCACCCGTTCTGAAAGGCAGCTTCCAGCGTATCGGGCGCGATGGCTGTCGCTGGAGTCTCAGGGATGTGGCTTCGAACGCCGTCCTCATCGATGCCGAGCCCGTCGGCGGTGGGGCGAGCACAACGTACGCCGATTGTATGGCGGCTCTCGTCGCAAAGCTGAAAGCGGCTGATCTGTACATCGACTGTGTCGGCCACCGTGTCGTCCATGGCGGGGCCCTTTTCACCGGACCGGTGGAAATCAACGCGGCGACTTTGAGAAAGCTCGAAACGCTGACGGCACTCGCGCCGCTGCATCAGCCGCACAACATCGCAGGCATTCGCGCGCTTCAGTCGGTTCTGCCCCGCGTTCCACAGGTCGCCTGCTTCGACACGGCGTTCCACACCACGCAGCCGGAAATTCATCAGATCTATGCGCTGCCGCGCGAGCTGGCCGATTCGGGCATACGGGCGTACGGCTTTCACGGACTTTCGTACGAATACATCAGCGGCCAGCCCGAGCTCGCGAAGCATGCGCGTACAGTCGTGGCGCACCTCGGCAGCGGCGCTTCCGTCTGCGCGATACACGATCGCAAGTCCGTTGCCTCTTCGATGGGGTTTACCGCGCTCGACGGGTTGCCGATGGGCACGCGGACCGGCTCCCTGGATCCCGGCGTCGTGCTGCATCTTCTGAGAAACGGGATGTCCGTCACGGACGTGGAAACGCTGCTCTACAAGGCGTCCGGGCTTCTCGGCTTGTCGGGTGAGAGCTGCGACGTCCGCGATCTCCTCGCCTCGGAAAGCCCGCACGCGGCGCAGGCCATCGCATACTTCTGTGAGAAAACCGCGCAGCACATCGCGCGCATGGCTGTGGCCCTGCGAGGGCTCGAAGCTCTCGTATTCACGGGAGGCATCGGCGAAAACGCCGCCGCGGTAAGAGAAGGTATATGCGTTCGGCTGCGCTTTCTCGGCATCGACTTGAGCTGCGTGCGCAACGTCGACGATCCGCAGGAAAGACCCGCGTTTGACCGTCGCATCAGCCGGGAGGCGAGCGCTGTGGCCGTTTATGTCATTCCGACCGATGAGGAGCGCGTCATTGCACGCCATGCGGCACAGGTGCTCGCGCGTGCCGTCGCTGCCTGAGCAGACCACACATGTCCATACCTTCGCGTCTACAACCCGGCGATCCGGTCAGCACACGACGCTTCGTGCTGTCGTCAGGCTGCCGCGCGTTCACGCAAGCTCAAACCACGGCTCGCGATCGCGCCTTTAACGTGTCCTTCACCTCGATTTCCAGCAGCTCGAGCACGCTGCGGACCCACGACTCGGGGATGTTGCGGCCGATGAAAACGATGCGCGTCCTGCGGTCGCCGGACGGCCACCGGTCGAGCCACTCGGGCGCGTGATAGACGTGCTGTACCCCGTGAATCACGGCGGGGCGTTCCGGTTCCTCTGCAATCGCCACG
Organism: Burkholderiales bacterium; assembly: GCA_035650035.1. GTDB lineage: Bacteria > Pseudomonadota > Gammaproteobacteria > Burkholderiales > SG8-41 > JAQGMV01. The sequence continues at coordinate 5,021 of DASRIK010000742.1, forward strand.
ATACCTTTCAGGCGCAGCAAATCGCCGCCGCAGTTCTCGGCGAGCACCGACAGAAACAGCGCCAGCGTTGCCGCGTGCATCGGGCCGCTCACGAGCGTAAACGTCGATATACCGGTGCTGTGCTCATGCATAGCGCCGGTACCGTGCACCGTCTCGCTCGACCGGGAGATCGCAGGCGCGGCGATGCTGCTCACGGGTCGCGAGCGGTTCTGTAAGAGCGCCGATGGGGCAACTTCCCCGCGCACCACGCGCAGTACCGGTGCGCGCGGATTTACAGCCGTGAGGCGGGTGATAAGCGGTGCGTCGTCCGCGTCTCGCACGTCCGTTTTCGTGAGCACGAGGCAATCGGCGAGCGCGGCCTGCTTGAGCGATTCGGGATGGTGTTGGAGTGTGGACGATCCGGTCAGGGCGTCGACTGTCGTAATCACATCCAGCGCAACATAACGCTCGCGCAGCTCGGGGTCGATCATCAGCGCGTGCAGGATGGGCGCGGGATCGGCAAGCCCGCTCGTTTCGATCACCAAGCGTTCGAAGCGCGGCACACGACCGGCGGCGCGCCGCGCGGCAAGGTCGGCCAACGTGAGCGCGAGATCGCTTCTCACCTTGCAGCACAGGCAGCCGGTCGAGAGCGTGACGAGTGTCTCGTCACTCGTCTCGATGAGCTCGTGGTCGAGCCCCACCTCCCCGAACTCGTTCACGACGACGGCAGTGCGCCCCATTTCCGGATGGCGCAGCAGGCGACGCAGCAATGTGGTCTTGCCGCTTCCCAGAAACCCCGTAAGGATCGAAACCGGAATGCGGTCGTCGTCTCCTGGATGCTGCGCATTCGCGGTCGTGTGCCGGCCGCGCACGGACTCTTCTCTCTCGCCCTCGCGGACGCTGTTTCGCGGCGCCGGGGCAACCCTCAGCGCGGCGCCGCGATCGACCCCCAGCGTTCTCCGCACGGCATGGAGAAGGCCGACAAGCGATGCGCAGGGGCGCGGCCGTTTCTCGCGTGGGTTGCCCGGAGCTTCGTCGGCTGTGCGTGAGCGCGCGTTCCAGCGAAAAGGCGCACCTTCGGCGGCGCGTTCGATCCAGACGATCGTGCCATCCGCCGCTCGGATCTCCGCCGCGACCGGCGGAAAGCCTGCTACGACGCTGCCTGCGATACCCCATAACTCGAGCGAGTCGCGAAGGACGCCCCGCAGCAGACCCGAGTCGATAGCCTCGCTCACAGCATCGCACCGCTGCGGATCTCATCCGGGATCTCGCGATACAGATACCGGCCGTCTTTCAGATCCGCCATGAATTGCCCGTTCTCGACGACGATCTTGCCGCGCATCACCGTAAGCGTCGGCCAGACGTGAACCTCGTGGCCTTCCCATGGCGAATAGTCCTGCTCGTGCAGCATCTCTTTGCGAATCACCGTGCGCTTATCGGGATCGAGTACCGCGATGTCCGCATCCGAACCCGCGGCGATGGCGCCTTTGCGCGGATAGAGACCCATGATCTTTGCCGCGTTCGTGGAAACGAGGTCTGCGAACTTTTCGAGGGTATAGCCGCGCCGCCCGACCATTTCGGTGTACATGATGGCGATGCGCGGCTCGACCCCGACGTTCCCTCCGGTGGTGTCGTCGATGCGCTTGCCCATCGTTTTCACGTTGAGCGAGCAGCACACTTCGTCGGTCGCCACCGTATGGATCGTGCCGTCCACGGTGCCGGCCCAGAGCTCGTCCTGGTCCTGCTGAGATTTCAGAGACGGGTACGTGTGATACATCTGGCCGTTCGGGCGCTTGTAATCCTCGGACGTGTACATGAGGTACTGATGCAGCGTTTCGCCGTAAACAGGCATGCCCAGCGCGCGTGCTTCGCGTACTGCGGCGACCCCGGAGCCGGCGCTGATGTGCATGAAGTAGAGCGTAATGCCCGGGACGTTCTCCGCGAGCGTGATCACCCGCCTGAACGACAACTCTTCGGAAAGGGCGTTGTGCACTTCCGCGAGATGCTCGAAACCGACGCGACCTTCCCGGATCAGCTTGTCGTACATGTGCATCACGATGTCGTTGTCTTCGCCGTGCATGACACACATGCCTTTCGCCTCGGCGACGACTTTGAAAACTTCCCAGATGTCCCCGAAATCGACCATGCGTCCGCGGCGGCTCGGCGTAATGTCGGTGGTGAAGATCTTGACCGTGGGGTAGCCGGAGCGCAGCGCTTCACCAAGCTGATCGAATATTTCGGGCGGGAGCCGGCCTTCGACCATGATGTGAAAGCTGTGGTCGCAATAGCACTGATCGGTCCAGTCTGCGTGGCGGTCCTCGATCGCCTGCTGGATCGTTTTTCCGTGCGTCCAGCGTGCAAAGTCGATCAGCGTCGTCGTGCCGCCGTGGAGTGCTGCGCGGCTCACGACCGAAGGCGGGTCGGTATGCACGATCGTGCCGTCAGGCTGCGGTGAATACCACTTGCAGTGGACGTGCGGATCGATCCCGCCCGGTATGACGATCTTGCCGGTGACGTCGATCGTGCGACGGGCGCTGCCATCCGGAAACGTGCGGGGCGCCGTAACAGCGACGATTTTTTCTCCCTGGATGGCGATATCGCACGCGCCGACGCCAATGGGTGTGACCACACGGTCGCTGCGGATGATGAGATCGAACATTCACTCCTCCTTATGTAGGTTCCATGGGCCTCTATCTTGCCCGCAGCAGCTGCGGAAGCTCGCGTACGCTTTGCCACTCCTCGCAGCGGTCGACCGCGCCCTCGAGCTCGAGCACCTGCGCGGCGGGAAGCACGAGACCGGCGAGCTCGCGAAACTTCTCGCGCAGCTCGTGCTCTTCGAAGGGTTCGTTGAAATCGCCGCGGTGGCTCATGCGCGACTCCGTCATTCGCCGGCCGTCGTTCAAGGTCACCGTCACGCGCGCAGGCCGCAGACGTGGAGCAACGGCGCTCATCCCGGCGTCTTCGCCGATATGCACACGCTGGCGTAGCGCAGCGATGCGCGGATCGCTCAAGGCATCGTCGTTCACCTCCGCGTGGCCTGCTTTACCGCGCACGACCATGACGGCCGCGACGTGCGGAAGCGAATACTTCGACGCGAAAAAGTTCGGCGGGTCGGCATTCCGCATGACCGAGGCAAACCGGTACGTCTCGACATCGATGCGCTCGATGTCTTCAGGCCGCGGTCGGAGCTTCGTGAGGATCGTCTGCAGGCAATCGAGCGCGCCGTGCACCGGATTGCAGCACGCGTAGAGGCGAAAATAATTTTCCGTGATGTGCCAGCGCGAGCCGAGATCGTCCGTCAGCCCTTGCGCCTTGAAGGCGCTGCCGACCAGGCTGCCGAGCGCTTCCTCGACGGCATCGTCCTGCGCTTCGAAGCCCGCGAACACGAGATCGGGCGCGAAAGCGCCGACGAAGCTGCTCATGCCTCCGGCGACATTGAGTGTCGTAGCCCCGGCTACGACGTTCGTGTAGCTCGGCGTGAGAACGAGTGTGGTGGCGATGCGCATCGCGCGGCTGACTTCGTCGGCGCTCATGCGCCGCACGCGTGCGCCGGCTGCGGCCGCGGCGAGCAGTGAGGCCTGGCCGTTCTGATGCGCGAGCGGCCGCGGTGTGAAGGCTGTTGCGAGGCGGCCCGCGACCTCGTAACCCAGAACGAGCGCGGCCAGGAGCTCGCGCCCGCGAAGAGCTTCGTGCTCAGCGATCGCAAGCAGCCCCGGGAGGATCTGCACAGCGGCCTGACCCGACACGAGGCGCAAGCCTTCGCACAGCTCGATCGCGCGGCCGGCAATGCCGTTCAGGAGCGCGGCCGTCCGCGGATCGTGCGCGGGGCAGCCGCGTGCGTACACCGTTGCACCGGTGCCCGCGGTGGAGGCGAGACGCTCGCGCAACCGGGTGATTTCCGGACGCTCTCCACCCGCGAGGATGACGCCGAGCGTATCGAGAAAGACAAGCTTCGCGTGCCGCTGGACCCGCTCGGGGATGTCTTCCCATTCCGTCTTCGCGACGAATTGCGCCAGTGCCTCGACCTGCCGACCCATTTAATGCTCCTTCATCATTCGAGCTTGATTCCCGCTGCGTGGATGATGCGCGTCCACTTGACGATCTCGCTTTGCACGAAGCGCTGGAATTCCGCCGGTGTGCTGCCGATGGGCGTCGCGCCTTCCTGCGTCGCCCGATCGCGCATGGCAGGCGTTGCCATGGCTTTTGCGATCTCGCCGCTCAGTTGCTGGATCACGGCGGGGGGCGTCGCGGCCGGCGCAAGCAGTCCGAACCAGCCGATCGCTTCGTAGTCCTTGATGCCGGCTTCAGCCGCTGTGGGGACGTCGGGTATCGCAGCCGCACGTTCGCGCGTAGAGACCGCGAGCGGCCGCACGCGCTTGCCACGTATCTGCCCGATGACCGTCTCGAGCGTGTTGAACGCCGTCGTCGCTTCGCCGCTCATGACGGCAGCGACGGTTGCAGCGCCCCCTTTATAGGGAACGTGCGTGAGGTTCGTCTTCGTGACAATGCCGAACAGCGCGCCGGCGAGATGCATCGCACTGCCGGGACCCGAGGATGCATAGAGCACGTCACCCGGCCGCGCGCGTGCGAGCTTTACGAATTCCTGAAGATTCCGGGCGGGGAAAGACGGCAATACGACGATCACGTGCGGCACCCGCACGACGAGCGATACGGCCGTGAAGTCCTTCACCGGGTCGTACCGGAGCTTTGGATAAAGACCCGGATTGAAGGAGTAAGAGGCCGACGTCATGAGATACGTGTAGCCATCGGGCGCAGATCGCGCGACGTGCTCTGTACCAATGGTGGAACCCGCGCCGGGCCGATTCTCCACGATGAACTGCTGAGCGAAAACCTCGGAAAGGCGCTGGGCGAGGATGCGTGCGAACACGTCCGTGCCGCCTCCCGGCGCGAAAGGCGTCACGATGCGCACGGGTTTTTCGGGCCACTTTTGTGCCCATGCTGTTTGCGTCGAGAGAATCAGAAACGCGGTCGTTCCGGCGGCTGCGAGCTTCAGCGCCTGGGAAACCAGGTGAATGGCCATTCTCGTCTTCCTCCAAGCCGTCGCCGCGAAGAGACCTTTCGGCTCGCGGCACGGTGCGCCGAATGATACTAGACCGGTGCCGGCTCTATCGGCGCGGTGACGACTGGAAGAAAACGAGGATAGATGACCGAACGGTCATCCGAAGGAAACACGAGGCGTCAGCACGTCCAGCGCTGTCGCGCTCGAGAGACTCGGGAGAAGGTTGCTTCTCGGGAGAGCGGGGCGTGACGTCGCTCAGACGAGTGCCGCCTGATGCTCGGCGTCGCGGCGGGTCGCACACCAGCCGATTACCACGGCCCGCTGTGCCACCATCACTACATACATCCAGCCCCCTGCGCTGGCAGGATAGATCCTGACCTCGGTCATCGTTGTCCCCAAACTCGCCAGTTGATATGGCTCTTGTAGAGTCTTATCGCCCCGATTTGCCACTTTATCCGCGTGCCGAGGACATGCGCGAGGTAATCGTTCCGATTGAGTCAGCGCGCCGACCGCACGAGCAGCGGTGGCTTACATTAGTCGAGCTTGATGCCGGTCTCCTTCCGCACACGCGTCCACTTCGCAAGGTCGTCCTGCACGCGGCGCGCGAGCTCCTCGGGCGAGCCCTTGATCACTTCGGCCCCGAGTTTCTCGAAGTTCTGTCGCGTACGAGGGTCGTCGAGCACTTTCACGACGGCTTCGCGAAGCCTGAGCACCACGTCTTTCGGCGTCGCGGCCGGTGCGGCAATGGTCGTATAGGTCGATGATTCGAAACCGCGAATGCCCGACTCGTCCACCGTCGGCACGTCCGGCAGAAACATGGAACGCTTTTGAGTGGTCACCGCGATCGGCCTCAGCTTGCCCGCTTTGATGTGCGGTCCGGAAGCGCTCACCTGGTCGAACATGAGATGCACCTGCCCACCGATCAGGTCGACCATGGCTGCGCCGGCGCCTTTGAAAGGCACGTGCGTCAACTTCACTTTGGCCATGGTCTGAAAAAGCTCCCCCGTCAGGTGTGTGTTCGAGCCCGTTCCAGCCGATCCCATCAAGAGCTTGCCGGAATGCGCGCGTGCCAGCGCTACGAGCTCCTTCACGCTGCGCGCAGGAACCGAGGGATGCACCACGAGAACAATCGGAACGAAAGAAATCGGCGAAGTGAAAGTGAAATCCCGCAGCGGGTGGTAGCCGGGCTCGTCGTAAAAGGCCGGCTGTACCGTGAGCGTGCCGCTCGCGCCGAGAAGCAACGTGTAGCCGTCCGGCGGAGACTTGGCCACCATCGTCGTTCCAATCCGGCCGCCCGCGCCGCCGCGGTTGTCCACGATCACGGGTTGCCCCAGTACTTCCGTCAGGCCCGGAGCCATCGTGCGCGCCGTGATATCGATGTTTCCGCCGGGGGCGAAAGGCACGACGATGCGCACCGGCCGGTTCGGATAGGTGCCGCTCGTATCGGTCTGTGCAGCGTGTAAGGGCGGCGCCCACAACGCCGCGATGATTACTGATGCAGCTGCAGATTTGCTTCCTTCACGAGCTTCTTCCATTTTGCGATTTCGGACCTGATGTGCGCGTTGAACTGCTCGGGGCTGCTGCCGACCGGTGTGGAGCCGTCGGTGGAGAGACGCTTCACCACTTCGGGATCTTTCAGCGCTTCCACGATCGCGCCGTTGAGCTTGTTGACGATCGCTTTCGAGACTTTCGATGAAGTGATCACGCCGTACCACTGGTCGACTTCGTAGCCGGGCAAACCGGACTCGGCAACGGTGGGCAGATCAACGGCCGGCGAGCGTTTGCGCGACGTGATCGCGAGTCCGCGCACCCGGTTCGCCTGCATCTGCGGACGCGTGCCGATGAGTGAGCCGAACCCCACCTGCACTTCACCTGCAAGCATCGCGGGAATGACCGCGGCCGTCCCCTTGTAAGGCACGTGGACGATCTTCACACCGGCCTGGTGATTCAAAAGCTCACCGGAGAAATGCTGCAGCGTGCCCGTGCCCGACGAGCCGAAATTGAGCTTGCCCGGGTTCGCCTTCGCGTGCGCGATCAGCTCCTTGATCGTTTTCGCCGGCAGGGACGGATGGATGTAGACGACGTAAAAGAGCGATGAGGCCTGTGCGATGCCCTGAAGGTCCTTCGTGAGGTCGTACGGCAGGTTGGGATTCGTCGCCGAGTTGACCGAATTCGACGCGGAGATCAGGCAAATCGTGTAGCCGTCCGGGTTTGCCTTCGCCGCGAGCTCGACACCGATCGCGCCGCCGGCGCCGGTGCGGTTTTCCACGACGGTCTGCTGGCCCCATTTCTCGCCAAGCTTCTGGCCGATCGTGCGCGCGGTGGTGTCGGTGCCAGCGCCCGGTGCGAACGGCACGATGAAGCGTATCGGCTTGGTCGGATATTCGGCCACTGAATCGCTCTGGGCCGCGTGTAGCGGTGCCGCCCAGCAAAGTGCTGCACAGGCGGCAGCCGTGAGTCTGATAGTTGTCCCGATCAAGGGGCGCTCCTCGTTGATGTTGTGCAAGCGATTGCCGGCGCGGCGTGGCCGCGGCCGGGCGGGGTGCGAGTATAAATGTCCAGAACGCATCGGCGTACGCCAGAATGATAGGCTCCAACGTTCAACCCGCCATGTGAGTGCACATGCCCAGCCCAAAAAACGCAAGAAAAGGTCGACCGCATCTCAAGCGCGACGAGCAGCAATGGTTTTTCGACTGGATGGTGAAGGAGACCGGAAAGACCTTCCACTTCCAGCCAGACGGACGCGGCCGCCTCCCGCGCAGCGTGCGCAGCCACGACATGATTGCGAAACACGTGGGCCTCGCGGCGAGAAGAACGGAGCGGATTGCCCAGGCCGAAGCCGAAGCCGGCCATCGCGAGACGGCGATGGAGCTCTACTATCAGGCAACGCTCGAGTACGCAGATGCACAGCACGTCGTATTCGAGACGGGGGACGAGAAGCGGTTTCTTCACGGCGGCCTCATGCGCTGCTACGCCAAAGTCCGGGAATTCGCGCCCTACGCGATCGAGCACGTCGACGTGCCCTGGAACGGTACCGTCGTGTCCGGCAATCTGCATCTTGCGCCCGGCCCGGGCCGTAAGCCGCTCGTCTTTTACGTGCCGGGCTGCGATCAGACCAAAGAAGCGTGGCCGCACCCGTATTACAACCAGGCGCTCCAGCGCGGCATGCACGTGTTTTCGTTCGATGGACCCGGCCAGGGCGAAAGCAATCTGCGCGGCATTCGCCTGACCGCCGACAACTACGAACAGGCAGCGAGCGCGGCGATCGACCTGCTCGTGAAGCGGCCGGAGGTCGATCCCGCCAAAATCGGGGTTTATGCGCTTTCGTTCGGCTCGTTCTGGGGCATGCGCATCGCAGCGACAGAATCGCGGCTTGCCGCCGTTGCCGCACCGTGGGCCTCCTTTGGCGACAAGTATTACCTCATGACGGAAGAGTCGCCGAGATACAAGCAGCTTTTTTCATATCTGACCCAGTCTTCATCGGAGGAGGAGCTGGACAGGGTCGTCTCCGACATGACGATGGACGGCTTCATGGAAAAGATCAACGCGCCTACGCTCGTCGTCACGGGCGAATACGACCCGCGTGCGCCTGTCCACGAGGTCTACCGGCTCATGGATCAGATGAAGGCGCCAGCGGAGCTCTGGGTGCTGGCCGATCAGCACCATAACGGGTCCGTCACGATGAAACCGAGAAGCGCGGTGTGGGAAGCGGACATTCATGCGTTCGTCTGCGATTGGCTGCGGGACCGGTTCGCAGGCGTGCCGCTGAAACATGCCGGCAAGACGCTGTGGCTCGAAGCCTCCGGGGCCGGACCGAACGGACCCGGGCCCGTCTACAAACGGCGCTGGTTCGAGTGAAAGGGCGAGAAGAGGTGATGAAGGGGTGATTAGAAACAGCCAGAGATACGAAGGACCGATGAAAAGGAGAGAGCGCCGATGGAAATCAAGCCCACTTTGAGAGTCATCAATCAGGCGGCGGTCGAAGGGAAAGAAGGCGTCATCCCCGAGCAGAGCATGAAGCGCCTCGTCGGCTGTCCCGAAGTGCCGACAGACCGCATCCGCGTCGGTCTTGCGACCTACAAGCCGGGCGCGATCGAAGAATTGCACTGGCATCCCATCGAAGCGTTTTATTTCGTGCTGTCGGGGCATGCGACGGTGCGCGACTACGATGGAAACGAATACGAGGTCGGCCCGGGCACCGCGATCTATGCGCCGGCCGGCATTGCGGGCGCGCACGAGTGGGAAGTGAAGGAAGGCCTGTCGATACTCGCGGTGCGTGCCACGACCGAATCGAACAAGAAGCTGCAGTTCACGGTCGACAAGAAAACGAAACGGTCCTATATCGATCTCGAAGATCTCGTGAAGCGCGAAGGAGTGAGCTTCAAGTCACACTATTGAAGCGAAGACGTGATCAGAAAGGTGACCGGAACAGGTGACCAGGGAGCACCGTCGCAGGCCCGCCGCAAGACAACATGGAGGAGGAATGAAGAAAAACGTGTGGGTCCACCTGGCGGTATCAACCCTTATTGCGTTGTCGAGCCATGCCGCGGCGCAAAGTCACAGGCCGATCCGCGTACTCGTCGTCTCCCCGCCCGGTGGACCGTCCGACGTACAGGCGCGTCTCGTCGTGCCCAGGATGAGCGAAGCGCTCGGGCAGACGCTCGTCGTCGACAATCGGCCGAGCAATAACGGCGTTGTTGCGAGCGAGCTCTGCGCGCAGGCGGCGGCCGACGGCTATACGATCTGCGTCGGCAACAGTGGCACGCACGCGGTGAACGCGACGCTCTACAAGAAACTGCCTTACGACGTCATACGCGACTTCGCGCCCGTCTCGGAGTTCTCGACGACGGGTATGGTCGTGGCAGCAAACCCGAAGCTGCCTGGAACGGCACTCGCCGATCTCGTCGCACATGCGAAGAAGAATCCGGGCAGGACGAATGTGGCGATTGCCGGCGCGACGGGACAGCTCGCGGGTGATGCGCTGTGGGCTCGCATCGGCCTCGACATGAACAACGTGCACTACAAGGGAAGTGCCCCCGCGGAATTGGCGGTCCTGGGCGGCGAGTCGCACGTGTCGCTCCTCACGCCGCTTGCGACGCTGAATCACATTGCCGCCGGGCGTTTGAAGGCCTACGGCATAACGAGCGGGCAGCGTCATCCGCTGCTGCCGAACGTTCCGACCATGGCGGAGCAGGGCGTGCAGGGCTACGATGTCCAATACTGGAACGGCTTGTTCGCGCCGAAGAAGATCAGCGACCGCATGCTGCGTCAGTTCCATAAGGCCGTGCTGCACGCGCTGCACGCGCCCGAAGTGAAAGAACGTTTCGCTGCGCTTGGTCTCGTCATCGTCGGCAATACGCCCGAGCAATTCGCGCAGGTCGTCAAGACCGACGTGGAGAAGTTTCGAAAAACGATACTCGAGTCCGGGATTCCCCGGCTCTAAGGTTTCCCAAAGGGAGAGAGACGATGGCAAAGGCCTACTGGATCTGCTTTTACAAATCGATTTCCAATCCCGAGGCGTTCGCCGCGTATGCGAAGCTTGCGCCGGCTGCAATAAACGCGGCGGGCGGACGATTCCTCGTGCGCGGCGGCACCGTCCATACGTACGAATCCGGAATGAACCAGCGCGTCGTCGTGATCGAGTTCGACAGCATCGGGCAGGCGCTCGCTGCGCATGACACGCCCGCTTATCAGGAGGCCCTGAAAGCGCTCGGCAATGGCGCCGATCGCGATATCCGGATCGTCGAAGGACTCGACGTTCGGCCCGGTTAGACGATGTTTTTACCCCCGAAAGGAAACCCATGAAATGCGCCGTCTCGACGGGCGCCGTTCTCGCCGCGCTCACTCCATCTTTGTACGCCCAGACTCAACAGGTGAAGCCGCCGATCGCCATCTACTGGGTGAATGCCGAAACGAGTGGCGGCCTCGGCATGGCCATGCCGCCGGGTATGGGTGGCTTCATGCCTCCGGGCATGCAGGGCGGCAAGCGGATGAAGCTCGATCTCGGCTCGACGCAGAGCGCGAGTGGGACACCGCGGGCGAGCCACGCAATCCCGCCGGCGCTTTCGATGGGCGCGAGCCTGCCGTTGCTCACGCCGCAGACTGAACGCCCGCAGGAGACTCGAGGCGTCGACACGCCCGAGCGTTACGAGCCGCCGAAAGGACGCATGCTGATCTATTGGGGTTGCGGCGAAACGATCAGGCAGGGCCAGCCGGTCGCCGTGGATTTCTCGAAGATGGGCACTCAGGAAGCGGCAAACGCGTTCCGCAGCCGCAATGTTTCGCGTCCGACCGGTCCGGCCCCTGGCCGCAGCCGCACGTTCGGCGAGTGGCCGAACCGCGAAAGCAATCAGGCCGTGCCGCAGCAGGCGTCGCTCATCGGAGATCACACCATCACCGGAAACTATTCTCCGGAGATCCGCTTCAGCGTGGGCGAGCGCCACGACTTCATGGCCCCTGTCGCATTCGACCCCGTGCGGAAGACGCCAGGCGGCGCCTTTCAGGTGAAGTGGCAGTCCATACCCACGGCGCTGGGATATTTCGCCACGGCCATGGGGCAGGGTGAAAACCAGAACGACGTCGTGATGTGGTCGTCCAGCGAAGTTCAGGAGATGGGGCAGGCGCTCATGGACTATCTGCCGCCCAATGAAGTGCAGCGGCTCATCAGGGAACGCGTGGTGATGACCCCGCAGACGACCGAATGCGCCGTGCCCGCGGGCATCTTCAAAGGTGAAGGCGCGATGTTCAACTTCATCGCGTTCGGCGACGAATTGAACGTGGTGCACCCGCCGCGGCCGAAGGACCCGAAGCAGGTGTGGGAACAGCAGTACGCGGTAAAGCTGCGGCTGAAGTCCACGGGCATGACGATGCTCGGCGAACGCGGCATGGACGTCGGCCGCGCACCCGGCGCCGAGCCGCGCGATACAGGCGGCGAACAGGCGGGCTCGGTACCGGGTCAGGCGACGCCGCGTGCCCCCGGTGCCGCTGATGCAGTCCGGGAAGGCGTAAACATCCTGCGCGGAATTTTCGGCCGCTGAGTCAGTCCTGCGCGGTGATCGTGCGCCGCTGAATCAATCCTGCGGCGGGATCTTCTCGTCGCGTATGACTTTCGTCCAGCGCGCCACTTCGGAAGCGAGAAACGCCTGCGCTTCCTGCGGCGTGCTTGGACGCGTTTCGGCGCCCAGCGCGAGGAGCTTTTCGATCACTTCGGAACGCTTGAGCGTTTCGCGCACGACGCCATTCAGCTGACTCGTGAGCGGCGCCGGCAGGTTTGCCGGTGCTGCCACCGCGTACCACGCGAGAACATCGAACTCCGGCACGACCGTTTCCGCAATCGTCGGTACGTTCGGCCAGAGCACGAAGCGCTTTTTCGTCGTGACCGCCAGCGCACGTATGCGGCCCGCTTCGACGTGGTTGATGACGCCCGCCGCCGTCGTGAAGAGCACTGGAATTTCGCCGGCGAGGAGCGCAACGGGTCCGGCGTTGCCACCTTTGTACGGCACGTGGTTCATGCGTATGCCGGCGCGTGCCTGAAACAGTACCGCCGCGAGATGCATTCCGGTGCCGACGCCGCCGGTCCCGAAATTGATCTTTCCCGGTTCGCCTTTGGCGGCCTGGACGAGCTCCTGGACCGTGCGGGGCGGAAACGTCGGGGTTGCGAGCACGACCATCGGGTTGCTCGCGACCATGGAGATCATCGTGAAATCCCTGACCGGGTGATACGGCAGCGATCGATATAACGCGGGTGACGTCGCGTGTCCGGAGGCCATCAGGAAGAGCGTGTAGCCGTCCGGCGTGCTCCTGGAAACGATCGAAGCGCCTGTCGTGCCGCCGGCGCCCGGCCTGCCATCCACGATCACCTGCTGGCCGAGCGCATCGGTCATGTGCCCCGCGAGAAGACGCGCGGTGATATCGACGCTCCCGCCGGATATGAAACCGTGCACGAGACGCACGGGGCGGGTGGGCCACTTCTCGCTCCCGCTTTGGGCGAGCGCGACGGACGCCACAGTGATGAACGCGGCGCAAGCAAGCGTACGCCAGGCTACAGTGCCCATCGCTCCGGCTGCGGCCCTTGCGGCGCCGGCTGATACACATATCCGGATTCGCGCATCATGCGCATGCGCGCTTCCAGCAACTCGTCGCGTACGCGTTTCAGGCGTTCGGCCGGGAACGTGAGCTTGCCGTCGCGCTTCACGAACCGCCCCGCGACCATCACGTTGTCGACGTCGGAGGCTTCCGCGTACATCACGAGCGCGTGCACCGGATCTCCGCCGGGCATGGACAGGAACGTGTTCATCGTCGTGAGATCGATCATGGCGAGATCCGCCTGTTTGCCCGGCGTGAGAGAGCCGATCCTGCGGTCGAGCTTGAGCGCTTTCGCGCCGCCCATCGTCGCCCAGTAAAGCGCATCCCGGGTATGCGTCGCGTGTTGGGTCGCCGCCGGATACCGGCCCGTGGCGTAAAGGCTGCGGTTGTCGAGCTCGCGCTGATGCTGGAAGGCGTGGCGCATCACCCACAACATCGAGCTGTTGAAGTACGGATCGCAGTCCGTGCCGATCGACGGCGTTGCGCCGTATTTCAGCATGCGGCCCAGCATCGCGGGCTTTTCGTAATTCAGCGCTTCGGTGAAGCATGTCGACGTAATCGTGCATCCCGCGTCGAGCACGATCTTCAACTCGTCCTCGTCGAAGCAGTTGCCATGCGAGATATTGTGATCGGGACCGAGCAGGCCCTCTTTCGCAAGCCGCGGCATGCCGTCTTCCACGTGGCGCTTGCCTTTGCGTCCGTACGTGTGCGCGGAATGAATGAGCCCGTATTCGCGCGCAAGGCGAATGTCGTGAACCGCGACGTCGTATTCGCCCCAGTCGGGGCCGAGAATGGCCATCGCGAGGGTCACGAGCCGGTCGTCGGAGGCGAGGCGTCCGGTGCGCAGGCGGCGTATCTCGTCGCGCGGAAAAGGAATCCTGTAGAAAGGCGTCACGCCTTCACGGATCGGCGGTTTGACGGTGCCATGCGCGAACACTGCGCGTACACCGCCTTCCTCGAGGCCATCGATGGCCGCATCGGCCATTTCGGGATCCCGCACGATGTGGCACCAGTCCATGATCGTCGTGGTGCCGTGATTCAACTGGTTGAGCGCCCCGAGGAGATTCGCCGAGCGCACGTCGGCCGCGGTATACCGGGTCGCGAGGTTCTGATGCATGTTCGCGTGGTAGTCGCGCTTGCTCACCCAATTGGCACCGATCCCGCGCAGCGGGAATTCCCACGTGTGGATGTGCGCGTTCACAAGGCCGGGAAAAACGACGTGATCGCGGCCGTCGACGACTTGCGCGTCGGGAGCGCCGATATCGGGAGCGACAGCCGCGATTTTTTCGCCGTCGATCAATATGTCGCCGCGATCGATACACCCAAGCGCGGGATCCATCGTGACGACGACGGCATTCCTGATGAGCGTCCTTGCCATATTCGTGTCTCTCGTTGAGGCTGCGGACAGCCGCCTTTCGCGTCCTTGCGTGCTCCGAGGGTTGATTATCTTTACATCAGATTCCCGGCATTCACCGTCAGATTCACGCCGGTGACATAACGCGCTTCCGGCGACGCGAGGAAGAGCGCAGCTTCCGCGGTGTCCTGCGGCTCGACCAGGGTGCGCATGGGATTCTGTTCCGCGATTTTCTTTCTGCTCACCTCGTCCCGCACTTTGACAACGCGTGGCGTGGCTGTGGTTCCGGGTGAGATCGCATTAACCGTGATGCCGTACGGCCCCAGGTCTCGCGCGAGCACTTTCGAAAAATTGATCATGCCTGCTTTCGCGGCGCCGTAAGGAAGGTAAGTTGGGGCGAACGGATTCGGCGCTATACCGGAGCCCGAGGCGATGTTCACGATACGGCCCTTCCTGCGCTCCATCATGATGGGTGCTACGGCGCGCGAACAGAGGAAGCACGTCTTGAGATTGAGCGTGATGACACGGTCCCATTCCTCGTCCGTGATTTCCGTGATCATCGCGAGCTGATGGAATCCACCGGCTGCATTCACGAGCACGTCGACCGTTCCCCAGCGATCGACGACTGCTTTCACCATCCCGGCCACCGCTTCGGTCAGGGTGACATCCGTTTGCAGCGCAATCGCTTTGCCGCCCGCGGCTTCGATCTCGCGCGTCACGCGCTCTGCTTCGGTCCCGTTCACGTCGACGACCGCAACGGAGGCGCCTTCGCG
>DASRIK010000743.1:0-3805 GCA_035650035.1 Burkholderiales bacterium
CAAGGTCGCAGCGGGCATCTCGCAAGGCGGCTCGGAAGCTGCCTCGATCTTTGTCTATGACGTGGCGACCGGCAAACAGATCGCAGGTCCGCTCGATCGCGCCGATATCGGCTTCGTCACCTGGAGCGACGACTCGAGCCGGCTCTATCTCACGCGGCTGAAGAAACTCGCGCCGGGCGAATCGGAAATCGAAAAGTATCGCGACCCGACGCTGGTCTTGTGGGACTTGAAGTCCGAGCCGCTCGCCCTGCTCGGCTCGCGCGTCGGTCACGGCCCGTCTTTCCTTCCCGACGAGTTGCCTGGGCTGGTCCTCTGGCCGGGCGCTCCCATAGCGATGGCGGTTTCGATCAACGGCGTGCAGAACGAGCAGGCAGTTTGGCTTGCGCCGGTCTCGCAAGTGGACGATGCGAACGTCAGGTGGACACCGCTCGTGACTCGCGCGGACGACGTCACAGTGGTCGATGCGGTCGGCGACACGATCTATCTGCTTTCCCACAAGAACGCGCCGACTTTTCAGGTGCTCAGCGTTCGTGCCGGTCAGCCCCTCGCGAGCGCCCGGATCGTGGTGCCGGCACAAAAAGATCGCGTGATCGATTCCATCCGCGCCGCCTCGGATGCGCTCTACGTACTCGCGCGTCACGGCGCTTACTCGCTGTTGTTGCGCGTCCCGCATGGCTCGGCAGAAATCGAGCAGATCGCGCTGCCCTTCAAGGGACACATCGGAGAAGCCTTCGCCGATCCGCGCCAGCCGGGAATAACGATCGATCTCGCGAGCTTTGCCATCCCGCCCACGACTCTGGCCTACGATCCGGCAAAGAAGAGCTTCACTGACCTGAAGCTCGGCGTGACGCCGCACTACGACTCGAGCCGCTACGAAATCAGCGACCTGGAAGCCCGCGCCGAGGACGGCGTGATGGTGCCCAACACGCTGGTGCGCCCGAAAGGCGCGAAGGGTCCGCAGATCATTCTCATCCAGGCATACGGCTCCTACGGCATCTCGCAGCTCGCCGACTTCAGCCCGCGCGCCGTGAGCTTCCTCGAAGCCGGCGGCACCTATGCCTCGTGCCATGTGCGCGGCGGCGGCGAATTGGGCGATGCGTGGCGCCTCGCCGGCAAGGACGCGAACAAGCCAAACACCTGGCGCGACCTCATCGCCTGCGCCGAAGATCTCATCGCGCGCGGCTACACCACGAAAGACAAGCTCTTCGTCTTCGGCGGCTCTGCCGGCGGTATCACGATGGGACGCGCGCTGACCGAGCGGCCGGACCTGTTCGCGGGCGTGATCGCCGCAGTGCCCGGCACCAACACGCTGCGCTCGGAGTTCGCGCCCAGCGGTCCGATCAACATTCCGGAGTTCGGCACCATCACGACCGAACAGGGCTTCAAGAACCTGTACGAGATGGACACGGTTCAGCATCTGCGGCCCGGCGTTCAATATCCGCCGGTGCTGATCACGACAGGCCTGAACGATCCACGCGTTTCGCCTTGGGAGCCGGGGAAGCTCGCTGCAGCGTTGCAAGCATCGGGAACGGTGCGGCCGGTCCTGCTACGCATCGACGAGGACGCGGGGCACGGGATGGGATCCACGAAGTCGCAGAATGATGCGCTCTACGCGGACATGTGGGCTTTCGTGTTCTGGCGCGCGGGGCTTCCAGACTGGCAGCCGCGTTTTTCGCGCCGCTAGTTCTCCTCGTCCGGCGGCTCAGGCGGCGGCGGCCCGAGCTCGAGAACCCGTCCGTCCTTGACGCGAAGCGCGATGCTGCGCGTCACGCCGAAATCCTTCAGCGGATCGCTATCGAAGGCGATGAAGCTCGCTTCGTACCCGTCGGCAAGCTGCCCGATCCGACGAGCCGAGAACATGCCCGCGCAATTCGCGGTCCACATTCTCAAGATGTCTGCATCGTTGAAGACTCCGAGACCTCGCAAGTGATCGACTTCGGCCACCGACGTGTCGTCGTACTCATCGCTGCCAACCGCCAGCTTGACCCGCGCCTCCTTCAGCAACCGCAAGTTTGCGATCTGCGCCTCCCGAACCGCGGCATATCGCTCCGGCTCCTTCTCCTTCCATCTCTTGATCAAGCCCGCAGTCGTCACGACCACCATCCCTCGACGCGCCACCTCAGTCGCATCTGCCTTGGTGAGGATCTGCGGCGCGCGATATCCGGGCAGATGCGCGATCTCCTCCACACCCGCCGCAACCGCCGCACGAAAGTCGCTGACCGATTCGACATGCACCGACACCCG
The DNA here is from genome assembly GCA_035650035.1 of Burkholderiales bacterium. Taxonomy (GTDB): domain Bacteria; phylum Pseudomonadota; class Gammaproteobacteria; order Burkholderiales; family SG8-41; genus JAQGMV01. Next base: position 2,245 of record DASRIK010000743.1, read on the forward strand.
CAGATTGTTCTTGTGTGCCTTCTCCACGAGCTTGGCGAAAATCTGCGGGCTCAATCCCTTCAACCCGAAGAACGCCGGATCATCTCGACGCTCAGCGTAATACTCCGACTCCACCAGCATCATCTTCAGGAAATCCGGCCGGTACTGAAGAATCAGCGGCCACTTCGCTTCGATGTCGGCGTCTGACTCGACGACGTAATACGCATGATCCTTGAGCGTCTCCTTCGTGAAGCCTTCGTACACACCCTGCTCGAGCAGGCGCTCACGCAGTCGGATCGGATGTCCGCCCGGCCCGGTGATACCGCCGTTGGGGAAAATGGCATCGACGCTGTCCGGTCGGTTGTAGGTTCCCCACACCGCTGCACTCTGTCGCGGGAGGTTGCTCAGAACCTTCACATAGAAGATGCCATCGCGAAGATAGTTGTAGAGGGCGAGCTTGTTTCGCGCCAGGTCATCGAGGCCGAGATTGTGGTTGTGCGCCTCGCAGAACGGCGGCGCGACATGCTTGCCCGCCAGATCAACGACCTGTTCAGCCGGCGCTCGCGCGCCTTTCTTATCCTTCGCGAACCGCAGCTGCCCATAGTCGACGAACACCGTGGCCGCGACGAATCGCTCGCCGTTGAACCACAGGCCATTGTCGAAGCGGAAAGACGGCGGCTGATCGGCGAACGCGGTAGTAGCCAGAAGGATAGTCGCGGCAGCGGCGGCGAGAATTCTTAGCATGATCTCTACCTCGTAGCCATTACGAGGCAAGACACACGCGAAAAAGGCGGAAAAGTTACTGGTCGAAGGGCGTGGCGGGCGTGCTGCCTCTTCCCACTTTCACATTAGACCTCACCCGGGGGCTTGCGGGAAGTCCCCGGTCTTGCTTTTCAATCGCCGGCCTCCCACCCCTGGAGGCATTCGTACGATGACTGACCACACAGTACTGATCGCCGGATGCGGCCCGACAGGAATGATGCTGGCGGGCGAACTGGCACTGGCTGGCATCGACGTCGCAATCGTCGAGCGACGCACGAGCCAGCAGATCACCGGCTCCCGCGCCGGCGGTCTGCACGCGCGGACCATCGAAGTCCTCGATCAGCGAGGGATCGCCGAGCGATTCGTCGCGGAGGGGAAGCCAGTTCAGGTCGTCGGCTTCCAGATGATCCACCTCGACATCAGCGACTTCCCCACCCGACATCCGCACACGCTCGGCCTGTGGCAGACCCACATCGAACGCATCCTGGCCGAGTGGATCAGTGAGCTGAAGGTCCCGATCTATCGCGGCCGTGAGGTGACCGGCTTCTGGCAGGACGACAGCGGCGTCGATATCGGGTTCTCCGATGCGCAATCGATGCGTGCGGAATATCTCATCGGCTGCGACGGCGGACGCAGTCGTGTCCGTAAAGCAGCCGGCATCGATTTCCCCGGATGGGATCCGACGACCAGCGCCCTGATCGCAGAGGTCGAGATGACCGGACAGCCGCCGCTCGGCATCCGCAATGACGAGATCGGCGTGCACGGCATCGGCAAGTTGAACTACGAGATCCGCGACGGCCAGGTCGTCTTCCTGGATGGC